>WGAP01000040.1 GCA_015494775.1 Flavobacteriales bacterium
ATTTTGGTGAAAAAGATTTTTTATTCGCTTCGCGAATTTTGGATTTTTTCCCCTTCGTGGGGGTCTCCTGTCCCCGGCGAACAGTTATAAATCGGCGTTCGATTGTTTGGTGTTCATTATTCGCGGGCGGCTTGTCGCATGGGAAAAGGCCGGCGGCTGAGTGCTGCGAACGTAGTGAGCAGTGTATCGAAGCCCCGGCCGGTCAACACGGTCGCTTCGATACAATTTTTGCTACGCAAAAATCACTCAGCGACCTACATCGCGCCAGGGATGGGAGCGGTATGAGCCGCCGGCGGTGCCGATGGTTTTCCGTCCGGCGGAGGCGCCCGGAGGAAGCCCCACGCACGGGCGGGCGCGGGCGCGCGGCACGCGCGCCCGCGCAAAACCACGGCATCCGCCAAGGCGAATATAAGCGGACAGCCCGACGGCGCCGCGTGAGCATGTCGCCGGGCGAGCCGAAGGCGATGAACGGCGGCCCATGCGAACGTGAGCGCCGGGGCGCCCTAAACATAAAAAATCAAATCTGCTTACGGTAAACGTTCCGATAGAACCAAAAAAGATGATGCATATTGGAAGCGTAACTTCGCATCAGGGATTGGATGAGGATGTTTTCGGCAAAAGCCAGGGTGGTCCACCAAAAAACCACTTGGAAAAACCAAGGGTCGAAACCCTTCCAAAAAAGCCAGAACACAAATAAACTTTGTAGCAAGCCTCCGATTTTCCAGGAATATAAATGTAAGCTGGAAATACGACCGAATTTGGCCATCGAAAATACATCCACGGCCAAAATGTAGGCCACAATCAGGACGGCCATTGCTTTGTAGGGACCGAAATCTTCCCATTTGAGCCAATAAATGCCGGCCAAAGTGGCCACGTAGAGCAAGGTGTCGGCGGTGGAGTCGAGCTTGGCGCCCAAGGGCGTTTGCAGGCGGAAAGTGCGGGCAATCCATCCGTCGAGGGCGTCGGTGGTGGCGGCCGTTAGCCAAAGTATAAAAAAGGGCTTTTCGCGATGCGCAACCGCCAAATATATCAACAGGGGAACGCTGAGAATGCGCAGGATGCTCAGTAAATTGGGTATATTCCAGGGGGATTTTTTCATAATAACTTTAAGCCGGTTACCAATGGACGTCCCAAATACCGGTTGAGGTTTTCGATGATTTGTTCGCGCCCGCGCATCAGTTCTTCGCGAAGCGAAGCCGAGGAGAGTTTTACTTGCAGTTCGCCGTCCTTGAAGCGAATGTCGAGCGTGTAGTTGGCAATATTTTCGCCGAAAAGTTCCGACCACGCGTCTTTGACCGCCTGCCCGTCGAGCTTGGGTTTGAATTTGGCATTTTTCAAAAATTCGTTGAGCAAATCCTTGATATTACGGTTGGGATCCCGGGGCATAATGCTTGGTTTTTGGCGCTTTTAAAGTTCGTAAATTCCCGCTTGCCGGTCAAGGGCTTCGAGCAGGAGCGACACGCGTTCGGGGTGGGTGTCGGTGATAAAAACCTGACCGAAGGGGCGGTGTTTGACGTAATCCAAAATACGGTGCACGCGTTGGGGGTCCAATTTGTCAAAAATATCATCGAACAGGAGAATGGGCGCATCGTTTTTGCGCGAAAAGAGCATATCGGCTTCGGCCAAACGGAGGGCAACAAGGAAAGATTTTTGCTGACCCTGGCTGCCGAATTTTTTGATGGGATGGCCGTTGAGCGTAAACATCAAATCATCGCGATGGACGCCGTCGGAGGTGTATTGGAGCAAGCGGTCGCGTTCGATGTTTTTGTGCAAAAGTTCGCGGGCGTCGGTAAGGTTCAAGGCAGAACGGTAGGTGAGTCCCGGCTGCTCGCCGGTGCCGGCAATGTGCTTGTATTTTTCGGCCAAAAGCGGGGCCAGGGATTGGACAAACTGTTGGCGTTTGGCGTGAATTACCGCAGCATAGCGGGCCAGGGATTCGTCGTAGGTTTCCAGGCGGGTGGCGTCGAAGGTGCCGTTGGCCGCAAAGTATTTGAGCAAGCTGTTGCGCTGTTGGAGCGTGCGGGTGTAACGTATCAGGTTGTTGAGGTAATCCTTGTCGTATTGGGCAATGAGCCGGTCGGCAAAACGGCGGCGGGTTTCACCGCTTTCGCTAATCAGGTCGCGGTCGTAGGGCGAAATCATCACCACGGGAATAAGCCCGATATGGTCGCTGAGCCGGGTGTATTCCTTGCCGTTGACCGCCAGGGATTTTTTCTCGCCTTCGCGGTATTTGAGCAGGACTTCGTAGGTGTCGTTGTCGCGTTGGAATACGGCCTTGATGCTGTAAAAATTTTCGCCGTGGCGGATCAATTGGCGGTTGGTCAGTCCGAAATAGGATTTGCCCATAGCCAGGGCATAGACGGCATCCAAAAGATTGGTTTTCCCCACACCGTTGTTGCCCGTAAAGGCATTGACCTGCGGGTGGAATTGGGCTTCGAAATGTTCGAAGTTTTTAAAATTATTCAGTATCAGTTTGTGTAGCTTCACGTTTGAGGTAATCGCGGCGGGTAAATTTAATAAAATATAATCCAAGCGGAATAAACAACAGGAGCAAGATAAATGAAATCAGCGTGATGGGCGGCATGCCGCCGTGCCATTTTTCGGGATGTGCCCAATTTTCGTAGCCCAAAAAGTAAACGTGTCCAAGCAAGGCCAAATAATAAATACACGTAATACAGCCGAATATTTTGGGATTTACACCGGATTTCTTTTTTTGTTTGAAATAATAATATATAACGAGAAGCACAAAAAACGCTACAATTCCGGTGGTAACCGCCATTTTGAAATCGAAACAAATGCGACCGTCGGGTTTGTGAAAATGACGGTAATATTTTCCGGGCAAAAGAATGAGGGACAAAATAAAATGGGCCAAAGTAAAATAGAAGGCCGCATAGCCCAAAATATCGCGGCGGAGTTTGCGATAGGCCACCGGCAAATAAGCCGTAAACATAATGCCGATAACCGAAAAGGCAAAAGCTTTGTTCAGGATAAATAAAAAATCCGCGGCGGCGTAGGGGCCGAAACTCACATAACGCAACCAAGCATACAGGAAAAATCCGAGGAAAATACCGATGGCAATGGGTAATTCTTTTTTCATAGTCCCGGATTTAGGATGGTTTTTGGAGATGTTTGGGAGGCAACGGGCTGATAATCCGCACATCGTAGAAGGTAATCAGGCCTTTGATAATGCCTTTGATGTGGGATTTGAGTGCATTGACCACGCCTTTTTTGTGGTTGTCGGCGTGGATAATCAAACTGATTTCGCGGGCGGGTTCGGGGTTTTCGAAGGTTTTCAAGTATTTCTTGTCGGCTTCGCACAAATCCAGGGTTTGCAGATAGGGCAGGAGCGTCATCCCCATTCCTTCCTTACATAATTTGATGAGCGTGGTAAAATTGCCCGTATCCAAAGTGTAGGGCTGGTCTTCGGGAAGTTCGGAGGTGCAAATGTTGAGGATGTTGTCGCGGAAACAATGACCTTCTTCGAGGAGGAGAATATCTTCCACATCCAAGTCGTAGTCGTGGAGTTTTTCCTTGCCGTAGAGCCGGTGTCCTTCGGGAATAAAACCCACAAAGGGTTCGTTATAAAGCGGCATTTCGATAATGTCGTCTTCTTCGAGCGGTGTGGCGGCAATACCGGCATCCAATTCGTTATTGCGCAATCCGTCGATGATTTGTTGGGTGGTCAATTCCCGTATATGCAGGCGGACTTGCGGATATTTTTTGAGAAAGTCCTTCAAAAAAATCGGAAGGAGCGTGCCTATGACAGTGGGAATAATGCCCAATTGGAATTCGCCGCCGATAAAACCTTTTTCGTGCTTGACCAGTTCGATGATTTTTTCGTTTTCGTTGATAATAATGCGGGCCTGATCGATAATTTTTTGACCCACGGGCGTGATACGCATGGGCGTGGAACTGCGGTCGAAAATGCGCACGCCCAATTCTTCTTCCAAATTTTTGATTTGCATACTCAACGTGGGTTGGGTTACGTTGAGCGCTTTGGCGGCCCGTGAAAAATTCTGATGTTTGGCTACGGCCAACAGGTATTTGAGTTGTGCAATGGTCATACGGCTAAGGTTTTGTTTCCATCAACGGGCTTTGCGAATAATTTTGAACCAAACAAATTTCGTATTTTTTTCAATTCCAAGCCAATAGACTCCGGGCGATAAATGTTCCAAGTTAATTTCACGATAAGCTGTTCCTTGATGTGATAATTTTCCAAGCAAATTATATACCAAATACCGCACGGGTGTCAAATTGTTTTTCAAATAAATTTTTTCTTCGAACGGATTGGGATAAATTTTGATGTTCGACAAATTTTCCGAGCGCGATGCCAGGTTTTGATACAAACGGCCGAAATCGGGAATGCCGTATCCGTAAAGCGTGTCGGGTTGGTTAAACCTGTCGGACACTTCCAGGATGCGCTGTTTCATGGAGGCGGGGTCGAGTAGGGGAAATCCCTGCACCACATCGGCCACCAGTCCGGTAATGACCGGTGCCGCCAAGGAAGTTCCGCTGGGATGGTAAAATTGTCCGTTAAAATAAGTTTTTACTTGTTTGCCCCAAGACATAATATCCGGTTTGATGCGTCCCACGGCATCCGGCCCCATGCTGCTAAACGATGTGCGAACACCGTCGGCATCCACTGCCCCCACTCCGAGGACTTCGGGCGCGTCGGCCGGAAAATCGATTTTTTGCCAAGCATCATTGCCCGAATTTCCCGCGGCAATCACCACGTGAATCCCTTTGTGCGCAGCCATACTTGCCGCACGGCTAACAAAGGCAAGGTTCCGGCCCAACTGGTCGCGGGTATGATTGTAGGCGGAATTATCAAAATCGATATAACCCAGCGATGAATTAATCACATCCGCACCCACCGAATCGGCACGTTCGGCTGCCATGGCCCACCAACTTTCTTCGACGGGCATTTCCTGATACACGTCTTCGGAAATATAGAGGCAATAGTCGGCATCGGGCGCCGTGCCTATCAATTCACCGTCGATCCATCCGCCTATGACCGACCATACGGCCGTTCCATGCCAGTGGCGTGTGTAAACAAAAGACGTATCATCGGGAAAATTGTAAGTGTCCACCACACCATTGCGGGCATAAATATGTTGCAAGGCCGCCGAGGTGTCGGCTTGTGGAAATCCGGCATCGATCACGGCAATCAATACGCCGGAGCCCGTAAGACCCGAATCCTGCAAAATCCGGGCGTTGTGCAGGTGGTAGGCCGTGGTGTCGTCGCCGTAATCATAGGAGGCGGGGCGGCCCAGGTATATTTTTTTCCATTTGTCGGGCAAAGGAGCCGGGCGATGCGCCACGGGAATGGAGCGGTCAGCAAACACCACCGAGTCCACAAACGACCAGTGGGCCAGGTTTTCCAAATCGGCCCTTGCGCCTTGCACATGAACCGAGTTGAACCATTTGGAATAAGCCAGCACCTGAACGCCCGGTGTGTGGCGCAAGCTGTCCAAATAGGGCCGGTAAACCGGCACATCGGTAATGTCCAAACCTACACCATAACGCGCGCGGCGGTCCAAAGCCCTTTGGGAAAGCATTTGCAAAGGATGATTCAAGTAAAAACTCGAATCGGGCTTGTCATGCAAATAAACCCGGGCATCCTGCGTGCTTTGGGCCGACAACAGAAACGCTTGGCCCGTCAATAGCCAAACCCAAAGGATGATTTTGGCCGCGGAATTATTCATTGTAGATTTTATCGTGCAAATGTTGATATCGTTTTTTGATGTTGCGCCGTTTGAGTTTGAGTGTAGGCGTCAAATGGCCGTCATCGATGCTCCATATTTCACCGGTGAGTTCGAATTTTTTGATTTGTTCCCATTTGCCAAACTGCTTGTTGTATTTGGCCACTTCCTGGCCGATACGTTCGATCACCTTGGGATGGGCGGCCATTTCTTCCAAACTCATATTGTCGAAATTCATGCCGTGCCGTTTGGCCCATTCGCGGACAAAATCAAAAGCGGGCTGAATAAAGGCAGCAGGCATTTTCTCTCCTTCGCCAATGACCATAATCTGTTCGATGAAAGGCGATTGTTTCATCGCGTTTTCGATAACGGCCGGGGCAATATACTTACCACCCGAGGTTTTGAACATTTCTTTTTTGCGGTCGGTGATGCGAAGCATGCCGTCCCGGTCCAGTTCGCCGATGTCGCCGGTGTGAAGCCATCCGTCGGTAATGGTTTCGGCGGTTTTTTCGGGATCTTTGTAGTAACCCATCATTACATTGTCGCCTTTGGCCAAAATTTCGCCATCTTCGGCAATTTTGACCACATTCACATCAATGGGCAGTCCTACGGTTCCGATTTTCCATTTGGCATTGGGCGAATTGACCGAAA
This sequence comes from Flavobacteriales bacterium, assembly GCA_015494775.1. Lineage (GTDB taxonomy): Bacteria > Bacteroidota > Bacteroidia > Flavobacteriales > Flavobacteriaceae > JAADED01. The sequence continues at coordinate 6,354 of WGAP01000040.1, forward strand.
TAACGCCCGAGGATTCGGTCATGCCGTATCCTTCCAAAATATTGATGCCGGCGGCGATAAACACGCGTTGCAAACGCGGTTGCAAAGGCGCGCTTCCCGAAATGATATACATGATTTCGCCCCCCAATGCTTCACGCCATTTGCTGAAAATAAGTTTGCGGGCTATGTTGAGTTTCAGTGAATACGGGAATTTGTTTTGCTTGTCGAAATCGAATTGTTCGCCCACACGAACGGCCCAGAAAAACAGCGCCTTTTTGATGCCCGATAGTTCCATGCCTTTGGCTACGATTTTGTCATAAACCTTTTCGATGAGCCGCGGCACGGCCGTAAACAATTTGGGATGCACTTCGCGAATGTTATCGCCGATTTTATCGATGGACTCGGCAAAATAAATATGAAAACCACCGTAAATATATAAGTAAATCAACACCCGTTCGAAAATATGACAACTGGGCAGAAAACTGATGATATTTCGCGGCTTGGGAATGGGCGGCACACGCCGGTAGGACGACATAACGGTTTTGACCACATTGTCGTGCGAAAGCATTACGCCTTTGGGCTTGCCCGTAGTGCCCGATGTGTAAATAATGGTAGCCAAATCTTCGGGCTTGACTTCGGCCTTGGCCTTTTCTACCTGGTCCTGATTGGAAGCGTCGGCGCCCAAATCCAAAACTTCCTGCCAGTTGCGTGCGCCTTCCACGCGGTCGAAGGTGAAAATTTCCTTTAATGTGGGTATTTTGTCCCTAACCGACATCAATTTTTCATACAATTCGGCATCGCCAACAAAGGCGTATTTTACTTCGGCATGATTGAAAATATATTCGAAATCGTCGGACGAAATGGTGGGATACACCGGAATATCCTGCGCCCCGATTTGTAAAAGTCCCAAATCCATGGCGCTCCATTCGGTGCGGTTTTGATGGGCAATCAGTGCGATTTTATCATTCTTTTGAACACCCAATCGAAGCAAACCGCGGGATATTTGTTGCACCAAATCGTAGAGTTCTTGTGTGGACCAGGTTTTCCAATTACCGTCGTATTTGGTGGCCATGGCCACATCCAAAGGTTCGTTTTGCAGTTGATATTCCAGGAATTCAAAGAGTCGGGTAACTTCCATAAAACACACTTTTTTTCTGGTTAGCAAGTCTAAAAATACGCATTTTTGGTCAAACGGAAATAAACAATGATAACTTTTAAAAATATCGATATGATTTTTATCAAAGTCAATATTTTTTATCCTTCAAAATAAAAAATTTTCGCCCCTTTGTTTCTTGGCACGATTTTTTCGTAAATTTGATACAAACTCAAATTTTCGTCCCATGAAAAAATTAATGTTCAGCTTCGTATTCTTTTTTACCGCCGCCCTGATGCTACATGCACAGGACGAAATTATCGGGCGCTGGAAAACCATCGACGATGCCACGGGCCAAGCCAAATCCATCATCGAAATTTACAAGAAAGACGGAAAATACTACGGAAAAATCGTCCAATTGCTCACCCCGCAAAATCAGGACGGCGTTTGCCGCACATGCGAAACCGACTACAAGGACAAAAACATCATCGGTTTGGTTATTTTAAAGGACTTGGTCTATGATGCCGACGACAAGGAATGGGAAGACGGCACCATTATGGACCCCAAAAACGCCAAGGAATACAGCGTGTATTTGGAACTTGTGGGCCCCAACAAGCTCAAAGTGCGCGGCTATATCGGCTTTTCGCTCATCGGCCGCACGCAATATTGGTATCGAGTGGAATAGAATTATGAGATATTCCAAAAAAATGCCGCCCATTGGGCGGTTTTTTTATTCTCCCATCCGCAAATACTTGTCAAGATAATCGGCGTTTTCGCGCAATTCCTGCAAGTGTTTGTCTTCGGGATGCTGCGAAAGCACCGTATAATCGTAGCGGCGGAAGGTTTGCAGCACTTCGTTGATGTCGCCGGTTTGGATTTTGACATCGGCCACCAAGTCGGTGGGCGTTTCGTCCACCAGCAAAATGCCCAACAAACGGCCGCCGGTGGCTTCCACGATTTGGGCCACTTGCGAAAACCGGAAATCCTCGGCGTTTTTGCCGATGCGTATTACCGTACCTTCCGACGCAAAGGCCTTGATTTCGCTCAATTCCTCCAACAGATCCTCCAAAAGATAAATCCCGCGGTAATGCCTGTCGCGGTCGATGACGGGCAACACGTTGGTTTCGTTGGACAAGAACGTGGAAAAAAGTTGCGTCCAATCGCGAATGTTGTCGGTTACATAGATATTTTCCAGCAGATGACGTTGCGTGGCAACAGGCGCTTTGCCGTCGGCATCTTCCAAGTCCTCACAGCGCAGCATTCCGCGGAAAATGCCGCCGTCCACCACCGGGTAATGGCTCAAAAGTTCGTCGTAGCACCATTCCTGCACCTGACCAACGGGCGTGTTCAAACGGGCGGCTTCCAAAGCGTGTATTTTATTTTTCATATACAGGCAAATGTAGGCGCTTGGTTCGAATTGTGCAAGAAACATACCAAAACGGGGGGCAACGGGCGTTTTGACAGCCGTTTTGTTTCGTTGCAGGATATTTTTTGATGAGGTTATTTTTTAGGCGCCCGGCCGCACGCGTTCGTGGCGGCTTCCCTGACAGGTTGCCGCATCAGCAGGCGTTTCGGCCGACGGAGCGTCCTCGCGCCTGCTGGCACTCACGCGGCGCCCGTCGGGCTGTCCGCTCAAATGCG
>WGAP01000041.1 GCA_015494775.1 Flavobacteriales bacterium
GGTAAAATTTGCCGCGCTTTCCAACGTTATATCTGCTATGAAACGATGGCTGACGTTTTTTTTGCTGCTTGGGTCCCTGCACGGAGTTTTCGGGCAGGCGCATGCCAATGCCTTTTTGGACATCGGTGTGGACGCCGGGGCCATGGCTACGGGCGGTAACGTAACGGCCCTGACCGGAGATGTAAACGCCGTGTATTGGAATCCGGCCGGGCTTACCCGGCTCGATGGCCGCTACCTGGGATTGATGCATGCGGCCTATTTCGGCAATATGGCCATGCTCAACCAAGTGAGCTATGCCGAAAACCGCAAAGGCCAATACCGCGGGGCGGCCTTGATACGCTTCGGGGTGGACAATATCATGAACACCACGCAACTGATAGACGAAAACGGCGATGTGGACTACGACCGCATCACCTATTTTTCGGCGGCCGATTACGCCCTATTGCTCAGCTATGCGCGCAAGGATATTTTGCCCGGCTTGCAGGCGGGCTTGACGGTCAAGCTGCTTTACCGCCACATCGGCGATTTTGCTTCGGGCTGGGGCTTCGGGATGGATGCGGGCGTGCAATACGCCTACGGACACTGGCAATTGGGTGCCGTGCTGCGTGATTTTACGGGCACATTCAGTTTTTGGACCTTCAACCGCCGGCGCTTGCAGGAAATTGCCGATGCCATTCCGGGCCGTAACCAAACACCGCCGGCAGCCAACGAAACACGCCTGCCTTCGTTGCGCCTGGGCATTGCCCGGGCTTTCCGCTTCGGCACCGACTACGGACTGACGGCCGAAACCGATTGGACGGCGTGGTTCTACGAACGTAATGCGCTTGTGCACGGGCCGCATTTCAGTTTGGAACCCGGCCTGGGCCTGACGGCCGATTACCGTCAAAAGGTTTTTCTGCGCCTGGGCGCCGACAATGTTTTCCGCGAAAAGGGTTTTGACGGACTTTACTGGAAAGTGCGTCCCCATGCGGGCTTGGGCGTCCGGCTTAAATACCTGCAATTGGATTATGCCTTTACCGATTTCGGACTTACGGGGCGTTATTCGCATATTTTTTCCTTGATTTTGAACCTGAAAATCTTTTCACACAAGTGATGAAGATACGAAACGGATGGTTGTTGGCCGTAGCGGCGGGATTTTTGTTGTTTGCTTCCTGGCCCGAAGGCGGCTTTCCGTTTCTGATTTTTGCGGCCTGGTGGCCTTTGTTCCGGCTTTCGGATTTGTACATGGAGCGGAAAGGGATTTTTTGGCGCTTGTATTTGGCTTTTTTCCTGTTTAACCTGCTCACGACCTACTGGATTTGGTATGCCACCCCCGCCGGTGCGGTGATGGCCTTGACGGCCAACAGCTTGCTAATGGCCCTGACATTTTGGCTATGGCACAAAGCACGCAAACGGCTTCCCCCGGCCATGCAGGCGGTGCTTTTTCCCGCCCTGTGGATGAGTTTTGAAAAACTGCACTACGTATGGGACTTGGAATGGCCCTGGCTGACCATGGGTAATGTGTTTGCTTCGGTGCCGTGGGCCGTACAATGGTATGCCTACACGGGCGTGTTCGGCGGTTCGCTGTGGGTGTTGGCCGGAAGTTTTTGGCTTTACCGGCTCACGCAAAAAAAGGCCGCGCCTGCGGCTTGGATAAAATGGGGAACCTTCGTGCTGCTTCCGGTTTTGCTTTCCCTGGCACTGTATTTCCGCTACGCGGAAAAGGGAACGGAAGCCCGGGTGCTTATTTTGCAACCCGATATCGACCCTTGGACCGAAAAATTCGACCGGCCCAACCGTCAATCCCTGGCCGATTTGGAAAGTATGGTGCCTGCCGGACGGCATTTCGACCTGATTGTGGCGCCCGAAACGGCCTTGGCACGCAGTATGGATTTGGACAGGTTGCATCGCAACCGCACGGTGATGCGATTAAAAAAATTGGCCGACAGTAGTCAGGCGGCTTGGTTGACGGGCGTGTCGCTTTATCGTATCTGGCACGGAAAGGCCGACAGCGTACCCGAAACGGCCAACTGGGCCGAGCGGCGGCATTTTTGGTATCAGATTTACAATTCGGCCCTTTTTGTGGCGCCGCGCCGGCCGTTGGCGCTTTATCACAAGGCCATACTGGTTCCCGGGGCCGAAAAAATGCCTTACCGAAAACTGTTCCGGCCGTTGCTGGGCGATTGGATCATCGATTTGGGCGGGATGTCGGGCACACATACGCCCAGTCCGCATCCGGTGGTGTTCCGCCACGACAGTTTGCGGGTGGCGCCCATTATTTGCTACGAAAGCGTATTCGGCGACTATGTGCGGCGCTATGTTTTGCGCGGAGCCAACCTATTGGCCGTCATTTCCAACGACGGATGGTGGAAAAAAACATCGGGCTATCGTCAGCATTTCGATTATGCCCGCCTGCGTGCCATTGAAAACCGGCGCGACGTGGTGCGTTCGGCCAACACGGGCCGCAGCGGCCTGATCGACCAGCGGGGCCGCGTGGTGCAAAGTTTGGGCTACGACAAACGGGGTGCCATTGATGCCAAAGTACATTTGAATACGGAAATCACATTCTATACCCGCTACGGCGATTATTTGGCCCGCTTGGCCGTATTTTTGGCGGGGCTTCTGCTGGCTTACGGCTTTTTGGGACGCAAGAGGTTTGCGTAACTTTTGGTTAAATTGGAAAAATTTTAATACATTTGTTTAAGAAACGGCCGCCATCATGGGCGAAAAAAACGGCAACGGAACCTGCAACTCCCGTTCGGCGCGTATGCGTATAGCGGTGTGGATTGTGTTTGTCGTGGGCGGATGGGCGCTCGGATATTATTTAGACCGTCTGATTTGGCACCGTTTGTTCGTGTTTACTTTTTATCATTTGATAAGTGCGTTGGCCGGCATCGTTTTGTTTCAGACGATGCGAAAAATCGCCCGCAATACGGGAAGGTTTTTGCACGACCATGGGCGCAGGGGCGACATTCCGCGTTTTGAAACCAATGTGTTGGTAACCGACGGTTATTACCGCTATATGCGCCATCCGATGCATCAGGGTTTGATGTTGGCGCCGTTGGCCATTGCTTTGCTAGCCGGAAGTCCGTCGTTTTTGTTGATTGTGGCGCCCTTGGAAATTTTGTTGATGTATGTGATGATTGCCACCCTTGAAGAAAAGGAGGCCATTAAAAAGTTCGGGGACGATTACCGGGCGTTTCTGCGACGGGTTCCGCGTTTTTGTTTGCGATGGGAATGTTGGAAGATGTTGATATACGGGCTTTCCGAGGAGAATAACGCA
>WGAP01000042.1 GCA_015494775.1 Flavobacteriales bacterium
ATTGCATCGGTCAAGTCCACCATGCAAATCACCAACGCCATGAAAATGGTTTCCGCGGCAAAATTGAAAAAAGCACAGGAAGCCATCGAAAACATGCGACCCTATTCGGACAAGCTCAACGAACTCCTTGTTTCGTTGAGTGCCGGCATCGACACCGCCGAGGGCAACCCTTATGCCGAAGAGCGTCCGCTCAAAAAGGTGTTGTTGGTGAGCATCACGTCCAACCGCGGTTTGTGCGGGGCCTTGAACAGCAACGTGATCAAGGAAACCCAAACCGCCGCCGATACCTTCAAGCAAAAAGGCACGGAAACGGACGTACTCACGGTGGGCAAACGCGCGTTCGACTTGCTCAAAAAGCACTATAACATTGTGCGCAACGACAGCGCCATTTTCGACCGCGATGTGGATTTTGACAAAGCCATGGAAACGGCCCAATTTATCATGAACGCCTTTGCGGCCAAGGAATACGACGCCGTTTATTTGATTTACAACGAATTTGTCAACCCCGCGGTGCAACGCGTGCGCAACGAGCTTTTCCTGCCGGTCCAAAAACCCGAAGGCGAAGGCATCGCCGTGGCTGACTTTATTTTCGAACCTTCGCAACAAAAAATTGTGGACGAGTTGATACCCAAATCGCTCAAAACACGCTTTTTCCGTACCCTGCGCGATGCCTGGGCTTCGGAACACGGCGCCCGAATGACGGCCATGCACAAGGCCACCGATAACGCCAAAGAAATGGCCGCCGAACTTACGCTGCAATACAACAAAGCACGTCAGGCGGTAATTACCGGCGAAATCCTGGAAATTGTCAGCGGTGCCGAGGCCTTGAAGAATCAGGGGTAACGCCAAACAAATCTTTTGTAGCATCAAAAAAGCCCGCAGCAATGACTTTGCGGGCTTTTTTGTATCGGGCATTTCCTGTATCACGGAAACTTCGGAAACCGCTTAAAGTCCGGTTCGCGTTTTTCCAAAAAGGCACGTTTGCCTTCCTGGGCTTCCTCCATCAGGTAGAACATAAGCGTGGCATCACCGGCAAATTCCATCAGGCCGCGTTGGCCGTCCAATTCGGCATTGAGGGCGCGTTTGATCATACGGATGGCCATGGGACTTTTGCTTTGGATTTTACGGCACCATTCCACGGTGGTGTCTTCCAATGCTTCCAAGGGAACAACCTTGTTGACCATACCCATTTGATAGGCCTCTTGCGCCGTGTATTGCTCGCAGAGGAACCAAATTTCGCGCGCGCGCTTTTGACCCACATGCCGGGCCAGGTAGGACGAGCCGAAACCGCCGTCGAAACTGCCCACTTTGGGGCCCGTTTGCCCGAAGCGTGCATTTTCGGACGCAATGGTCAGGTCGCACACCACGTGCAATACGTGTCCGCCGCCAATGGCGTAACCATTGACCATGGCAATCACCGGTTTGGGAAGCGAGCGTATGGCCTTGTGCACATCCAGCACATTGAGCCGCGGCACACCGTTTTCGTCCACATAGCCGCCATGGCCTTTTACGTTTTGGTCGCCGCCCGAACAAAAGGCCTTGTTGCCGGCGCCGGTGAGCACCACCACATCGATGTCGGGATTGTAGCGGCAAATATGCAGGGCGTCCAAAATCTCGTCATTGGTTTTGGGACGGAAGGCATTGTAAACTTCCGGCCTGTTGATGGTGATTTTGGCAATGCCTTCGTAAAATTCAAACAAAATATCTTCGTAGGTCTTGATCGTTTGCCAATTGCGTTTCATGTGTAGGGATTTTTGGTATATTTATTGCAACAAAAATAAAGTAAAACCACGGATATGAAAAAAATGTGGCTCGCTCTTTTCCTGCCCTTGCTCGGCATTTCCCCTGCAAAAGCCCAGATGCACACCCTTACCGAAGTGGACTACCTGCACAACATCAGCCGTACGGGCACGCCCGAATGGGAACGGGACGACATCAAAGGAACACCCTTTTTGTTCGAAAAGTGGTATCCGGCGGAGATTATCACCAAGGATAACAGGAAATTGGAAGTGGCACAACTCAACTTCAATGCCAAGCAACAAAAATTTTACTACAAGCAACAAGGCGAATATTACGAACTTTTTCCTTCCCAAATCCGGGTGATTCATGTCATCGGTGCCGAAGGCACGCGCACCTTTGTTCCCACCTTGCCCAAACCGGTGGTAGGGAAATCCAAATTCGCCTATTACGAAATTTTCGATGCGCCCGGCAAGGCCAATGTGGCCGTGGGCTACTACAAAAAATTGGAACCCGCCGACAAGTCGCAGAGCTACGCCTCGGATAAATCCATGCACGTAATGAAATACTACGCCAAGAAACGGGTTTTTGTGTTGGTCAACGGTTATTTTGTCAAGCGGCCTCCGGGTTTGAACAAGCTGCTCAAATTGTTGCATGCATCGGACGAATTGCGTCGCAAGGTCAAGCGGTTTTATCGTCAGGAGCGTTTGAGTTACAGTTCGCCGGTGCATTTGCAACGTATTATGGCTTATTACTATGCCCAAAAGTCCTAACAAAGGTTATTTGTCGGTAGCTCCGCAAGCCGTCGGGCCGCCGGCGGCGGAATGAAATTCCGCTGCCGGCGGCGCAAAAATTCAGCAGCCGATGCTTTGATGCGGGTTCGGGTAATTGATTTACGTTCCGTCCGAAAAATCCCGCCGATTTTTGCGCCGCCGGCCCCGCGCTTTCGCGCGGCGCCGGCGCCCCTTGTCTTGCTCCGCGGGCTCCGAAGCCCTTGCCGCCTCGCTACGCTCGGCGGCGGTCTTCTTCGCCGGCTCCGGCAGCCCGTTCCGGTCTGCCTCCGCTACCCCATCAGCCCTACGGTCTGCTGCGGGCTACGCGAGCCCTGGCGGTCTCGCTCCGCGGCTTCGGGAACCTGCGGCTTTCAACGGCCAACGCAAATGCCGCGCCTTGTTTCCCTCCACGGCTCCCGACATTGCTTGCGCAATGTGCGGGACAGGTTCCGGCAGCCC
>WGAP01000043.1 GCA_015494775.1 Flavobacteriales bacterium
ACAAATACACAGGGCCGGTAATGGGCCGCCCCAAATCGGCCACCTTCCGCACGGCCGACATTGTGGGCTTGGACACCTTGGCGCACGTGGCGCAGGGGCTTTACGAAAATGTGCCGGATGACGAAGCCCACGACCTGTTCAAACTGCCGGACTTTGTGGAAGAAATGCTGCAACGCAAATGGTTGGGCGACAAAACCGGCCAGGGCTTTTACAAGAAAATCAAAAAAGACGGCAAGAAGGAAATCCTGGCCTTGGATTTGAACACCTTGGAATACCGGCCCAAACAAAAGGTCAAATCCGCCACCTTGGAAGCGGCCAAGCCCATCGACGATTTGCGCAAACGCTTCAAAGTATTGGTGGGTGGCAAAGACAAAGCCGGTGATTTTTACCGCAAAACTTTGTCGGGGCTCTTTGCCTATGCTTCGCATCGCATTCCCGAAATTGCCGACACGGTTTACCAAATCGACGATGCCATGCGTGCCGGATTCGGCTGGGAATTGGGGCCTTTCGAAATTTGGGATGCCATAGGCGTGGACAAGGCCTTGGAAATCTTGCAAGCCGAAGGCAAAACGCCGGCGGCTTGGGTGAAAGAAATGATTGATGCCGGACATAAATCCTTCTACAAGGTGGAAAAAGGCGTCAAATATTACTACGACATTCAAGCCAAGGACTATAAGCCCGTTCCCGGTCAAGACAAATACATTTTCCTGGACAACCTGCGTCCGACCAATACCATTTGGTCCAACGACGAAGCATCCATCATCGATTTGGGTGACGGCATTATCAACGTAGAGTTTCATTCCAAAATGAACACCTTGGGCACCGGCGTTATCGAGGCCATTAACCGCGGCATCGAATTGGCCGAAGCCAAATACGACGGTTTGGTCATCGGCAACCAAGGTGCGCAATTTTCGGTGGGCGCCAACCTGATGTTAGTGATGATGCTGGCCGTGGAACAGGAATGGGACGAATTGGAACTGGCCGTGCGCACGTTCCAGAACACAGTGATGCGTGTGCGTTATTCGGATATTCCGGTGGTGGTGGCTCCGCACGGCATGACCTTTGGCGGCGGATGCGAGCTTACGCTGCATGCCGACAAGGTGGTGGCCGCCGCCGAGACTTACATCGGTTTGGTGGAATTCGGTGTGGGATTGATTCCCGCCGGCGCCGGCACCAAGGAAATGACCTTGCGTGTGTCGGATCAATACGTCAAAGGCGATGTGGAAGTGAATCGCTATCAGGAGGCCTTCCTGACCATCGGTATGGCCAAGGTGGCCACATCGGCACACGAGGCCTTTGATTTGGGCTTCCTGGTCAAGGGACGCGATGTGGTGGTGCTAAACAAAGACCGCCAAATTGCCACGGCCAAGCGTCACGCCTTGCAAATGGCTATGGACGGTTATACGCGCCCGCGCATGCGTGATGACATCCGCGTATTGGGACAAGAAATTCTGGGTATGTTCCAAGTGGGCACCGACAGTATGGTGGCCGGCCGGTATATTTCGGAATACGACCGACATATTGCCAACAAATTGGCCTACGTGATGGCCGGCGGTGAGCTTTCGGGCCCCTCCTATGTAACCGAGCAATACTTGCTGGACTTGGAACGCGAGGCCTTTTTGAGCTTGTTGGGCGAACGCAAAACCCTTGAACGCATCGAGCACATGCTCAAAACCGGCAAGCCCTTGCGCAACTAATCTTTTAACACGAAAAAACACAGAGCAATGAACAAAGCATATATCATTCGCGGTTATCGCACGGCCGTAGGCAAGGCCAAAAAAGGTTCGTTTCGCCACTTCCGGCCCGACGATTTGGCCGCCGAGGTGGTGCGTTACCTGATCGACAAGGTCAAGGAGGAAAGCGGCGGCAAGTTTACCAACGAAATGATTGACGACGTGTTGGTGGGCAACGCCATGCCCGAAGCCGAACAAGGGCTCAATGTGGCGCGCATGATTGCCTTGATGGGCCTGGACACCGACAAGGTACCCGGCGCCACCATCAACCGTTTTTGTGCCAGCGGTTCGGAAACCATAGCCACGGCCGTGGCCAAAATCCAAAGCGGACAGGCCGACGTGATTTTGGCCGGCGGAGCCGAAAGCATGAGCATGGTGCCCATGAGCGGCTTCAAGCCCGTTCCGGCCTATTCGGTAACGCGCTCGGGACACGCCGACTGGTATTGGGGTATGGGCCTGACGGCTGAGGAAGTGGCTCGTCAATACCAAGTGTCGCGCGAAGAACAGGACCGTTTTGCGCTGGCTTCGCACCAAAAAGCACTGCGGGCTATCAAAGAAGGCCGTTTCAAGGACGAAATTGTCCCCATCGAGGTAAACGAGACCTATTTTGACCCGGCCACCGGCAAGGCATCCACCAAAACCTTTGTGATGGACACCGACGAAGGCCCGCGTCCCGACACTTCGTTGGAGGCCTTGGCCAAGCTCAAACCCGTATTTGCCGCCGGCGGAAGCGTAACGGCCGGCAATTCATCACAAACCTCCGACGGCGCAGCCTTTGTGCTGGTGATGTCGGAACGCAAGATGAAGGAGTTGGGCCTGACGCCCTGGGCCGAGCTTGTTTCCTACGCCGTGGCCGGCGTGCCGCCGCGCATTATGGGCATCGGGCCGGTGTATGCCGTGCCCAAGGCCTTGGAGCGTGCGGGCATGGATTTGAAGGACATCGAGCTGATTGAACTCAACGAGGCCTTTGCGTCGCAATCCGTGGCGGTGATACGCGAGTTGGGTCTCAACGAGGAAATCGTAAACGTAAACGGCGGGGCCATCGCGCTTGGCCATCCGCTGGGGTGCACGGGCACCAAACTGACGGTGCAAATCCTGAACGAGATGCAAAAACGCGACCTGACCTACGGCATGGTAACCATGTGTGTGGGCGCGGGTCAGGGAGCGGCGAGCATATTCCGTTTGCTCAACAAAAAGTAGGTCTTTGACATAAGTTTTTAGGGACGCCGGGCGTCTTGGGGCGGGCGCGGACGGGCGAAGCCCGCCCGCGCCGCAGGGCAAAAATCTTTTTGCCCTGCGGCGTCACGCTCCCCCGGGAGGGTGGCGCCCGCCCTGACGTCGCCCGCCGGTTCCGCGAACCGCCCGGAGGCGTTTCGCTCCACGGGCTTCGGAGCCGCCAGGCGTCTCCTCCGCCGGGGCGTGGAGCCGTCGCCTTCCGGGGCCGGGCCGCCAATCCGCGGCTTGTCTCCACGCCTGCTCCGGCAGCCCTGCGGTCTGCCTCCACAACTCCCGACATTGCTTGCGCAATGTACGGGACAGGTTCCGCAAGCCGTCGGCTTCCCCGGGCCAAGGCCGGGGGCCGCGCCTTGTCTTGCTTCGCAGCTCCGGGAGCCGGCGCGCGCCGGGGCCCGGGCCTATGCAGGCGCTTGTCTCCCTTCGCGACCCTCAGCGCCCTTCGGTCGCTTCGGGAGGCGGCGAGCCACCTGCGGCGTCTCGCCTCCTGCCCGCGGAGCCCTGCCGCCTCGCTTCGCTTGCGCTCGCTCGGCGGCGGTCTCCGCGGAAGGGGATGTTGTTCCGCTATAATGTTTGCAATAGCGGAATATCCATAAACCGGGATGCATCAACCAAGGCGGGAAAGGTTGGCGGCTGAGTGCTGCGAACGTAGTGAGCGGTGTATCGAAGCCCCGGACGTCCGGTCATTTCGATACGATTTTTGCTGCGCAAAAATCACTCGGCAACCCTTTTCAAGAATATCGATTAACGATTAGCGATTTGAGATTTCTGAATTTTTTGATAATCAGTTAATTAAATCACAAATCGGCATTCTATTGTTCGGTGTTCATCATTCGAGCGCGATTTATCGCGCGAAAAGAAGCGCCAGGGATGGGAGCGGTATGAGCCGCAGGCGGTGCCGATGGTTTTCCGACCGGCGGAGGCGACCGGAGGAAGCCCCACGCACGGGCGGGCGCGGGCGCGCGGCGCGCCCGCGCAAAACCACGGCATCCGCCAAGGCGAATATAAGCGGACAGCCCGACGGCGCCGCGTGAGGAAAGGTGCCCGGCGAGGGCGCTCCGTCGTCCCGAAGACGGGCGCCTGCCGCCGCCGCGGCGCGCGTGAGCGCGCCGGCGAATTGCCGAAGGCAAGCCGCGCGGGCTTTCGCCCGCCGGCGGCGGCCCGAACGTGGGCGCCGGGGCGCCCGAAAAACAAATAAAAAACATCAAAAAAGAACGCCCTTTCGTTCGTTACAACGAAAAGGCGTTCCCGAGACAACAAAAATTACGCCAAAACACCACAAAACTATGAAAAAAGGAGCAGATTTTCTGGTCAAACAAACCGACCCCAAGGAAGTGTTCACCTTGGAAGACCTGAGCGAAGAACAACAAATGATGGCCGAAGCGGCCCGCGACTTCGTGGACCGCGAAATGTGGCCCGTCAAAGAACGCTTCGAACACAAAGACTACGCGCTGGTGGAACGCTTGCTGCGCGAGGCCGGCGAAATGGGTTTCCTGGGCATTGCCATTCCCGAACAATACGGCGGCCTGGGTATGGACTTTGTAACCGCCATGCTGGTGTGTGACCGTATTTCGGGTGCCACGGGTTCGTTTGCCACGGCCTACGGCGCGCATACGGGCATAGGCATTATGCCCATATACCTTTACGGCACCGAGGAACAAAAAATGGAATTCCTGCCCAAACTGACCACGGGCGAATGGATAGGGGCCTACTGCCTTACCGAGCCCGGCGCCGGTTCGGATGCCAACAACGGTAAAACCAAAGCCGTGCTCCAAGCCGACGGCGAACATTACCTGATCAACGGCCAAAAAATGTGGATCAGCAATGCGGGCTTTGCCCAATCCTTCGTGGTGTTTGCCAAAATCGAGGAAAACGGCAAAACCGACGAAAAACTGACGGCCTTCCTTTTGCGTTACGATCCCGAAAATCCCAACGGCATCGTGTTGGGCGAGGAAGAGCATAAATTGGGCATCCGCGCATCGTCCACGCGTCAGGTGTTTTTCAACAATACCAAAGTGCACAAAAGCCAAATGCTGGGCAAACGCGAGGAAGGGCTCAAAATTGCGCTTAATGTCCTGAACATCGGCCGGGCCAAATTGGCCGCAGGTATCATGGACAGCACGCGGCGCGTGTTCAACGAAAGTGTGCGCTATGCCAACGAGCGGGTGCAATTCGGACGGCCCATTGCCACCTTCGGTGCCATCAAGGAAAAAATTGCCCGTATGGCTGCTAAAATCTATGCGGCCGAGTCGGCCATTTACCGCGAAGCCAAAGACACCGACGACAAAATCCGGGAATTCAAGGCGCAAGGAATGCCGGTCGAAGAGGCCGAACGTAAGGCCTTCGAGGATTATGCCATCGAGGCGTCGATCATCAAGGTTTATGTGTCGGAAATGGCGCAGGAAGTGTCCGACGAAGGTATCCAAATCTACGGCGGTATGGGCTTTTCGGAGGACACGCCCATGGAAAGCTATTGGCGCGATGCCCGCATTACGCGCATCTATGAAGGCACTAACGAAATCAACCGCTTGGTCACGGTGAGCATGTTGATGCGCAAGGCGCTCAAAGGCCAAATCGACCTGCTCACGCCCGCCAAGGCCGTAGCCAAGGAACTGACGGGCATTCCGTCCTTTGACAAACCCGACACAAGTGACCCGTTGGCCGGCGCCGAAGCCATGATCGAGAAACTCAAAAAACTGTTCTTTATGACCGCCGGAACCGCCGTGCAAAAACTGGGCGACAAATTGGTGCACAACGAACAAATCGTGATGAACGCTGCCGACTTGATGATCGAAATTTATTTGAGCGAAAGCGCCCTGCTGGCCGTACGCAAGAAGAAAATGCTTAATCCCGAGCGTGATTTAAGCATCGAAGAGGATTTGGTAAACCTGCACGTGTTCTATTCGGTGGAAAAAGCCCGCGTCAAAGCCGCCGAAATGGTGCGTAACCTGGCCACGGGCGATGAATTGCGCATTATGGAATTGGGCATCAAGCGCTTTACCAAATACGATGTGGCACCGGATGTAATCGGCCTGCGCGAACGCATTGGGGATTACTTCAACCGTGAAGGCCGCTACAACCTAAACGGTTATTGATACGGGCCATAGGGTTTTTGTGTTTGTTCGAAAAACCCCGCTCCGCTAGGGGCGGGGTTTTTTAATTTCCACAACAAGGTATCTAAATTGGTTGTTTATACAATTTATTTTTGATAAGTCTGAATAATCACGCCAATTTAATTTGTAGTCATTTTGTAGTGAAATAGGACATAATCTTTTTCCAAGTTTTTGGGTGTTGTCATCTTTTTTTATATTCCAATATAATGTACCTTTTAAGATATGTTTGTCATGGATCCTAAAATTTTTATCCATAGAATCTCTACCTGAATTTCTCCAATAGTTTTTATCATTTGAAAGAAAAATAGCAAATCCTTTTGTAATTTTTCCTTCTAAAATTAAACACTCTAACCTGTGAATATCTTTAATAAAGTCATACCTTCCGTGATTGCGGGCCAATTGGTTTTTTAATTGAAATGATTCATTATTGATATAACAATCCGGATTCTGTATTATAGATTTATCTGGGATTAAACTTAGCGTTTTGTATTTTAATTCGATACCTATTTTTTGATGAGGGGTGTAAACAATGAGGTCAAGATGAATTTGATTATTTTTTGATTTTTCTGGTTTTTCCAAACGAATGTTATAATTAGGATTTCTTTGGTGAATTTGCCAAGCAAGGGCATGTTGAAAATCCGCTTCGGAATGGAAAACGGGCCTTATTTTACTAAGTTCTTTAAGGATATTGTGAATATCAAACATAATTCCATTATAATATTATGTGCAAGGTATCATTTTTTGATGATTATCGCAAATTTTTACTAAGGTTTCCGCCCGTTTGGGATGGATATATGCGAATTCGCATATATTTTCGATTATATGCAAAAAGGAATATATTTCAAATTATATTTGAAAACGCATATATTTTGGATTATATGCAAAATTGCATATATTTGCCTGTAAAATGATGTTATGATAGGGGTGATAACCGGCGATGTAATGCATTCCCAAAAACTGGCCCCGGAGGTTTGGCTACCGGAGCTAAAAAAGGTGTTGAGCTGCTACGGTTCCGAGCCTGTGGATTGGGAAATTTACCGGGGCGACAGTTTCCAATTGGTGGTTCGTCCGGCAAATGCTTTGGAGGCGGCTTTTTTGATAAAGGCGTGTATGAAAAGTTTGAAACCGCTCGACGTGCGTATGGCCATAGGCATCGGCGAAAAAACCTACAAGGCACTTAAAGTAACCGAATCTATGGGAAGTGCGTTTGTTTTTTCGGGCATGGCTTTTGACAAGATGAAAAAGCGAACGCTGGTCATACGGACGCCCTGGGAAGATTTGGACGAAACCCTGAATTTGATGTTGGACTTGGCCGCACTTTCTGTAAACCGCTGGCGGCCATCCACGGCCCGGGTGGTCAAAGCCACTTTGGAGCATCCCGAATTAACTCAAAAACAGTTGGCCGAACGTTTGGGAAAACCACAAGGGAATATCAGTGCAGCACTGCGCCGGGCGGGATTTCATGTTTTGGAAAACCTGATGTTTTACTACCGCAAAAAAATCATCGAACGATGTCCGGACTGTTGATCAAATTGATTTCGGCCCACTTGGCCGGTGATTTTTTGTTTCAACCCGCCAAATGGGTCGAAGACAGGCAAGCGCATAAAATCAAATCGCCGTATTTGTATGCGCATATCGGAGTTCATGCTTTGCTGTTGTTAATCGTTTTACAATTTGATTTCCGGTATGCCCTGGGCATGTTGGTAATTATGCTTTCGCACTTTCTTTTGGACCTGGCAAAGGCGTATGCCGGAGAAAAAATCAACGGGCGCATTTTGTTTTTTGCCGACCAATTGTTGCATGTATCGGTCATATTGGGGGTTGTAAAATACTACGAACCATCGTTCAAGCTGATCCCGGATAATTGGCATAGCGACAGGATTTGGCTATTCCTTGCCTTTTTGTTGTTGCTAACCGTGGTTTCGTCAACGATTATCAAGCTGTTGTTGGTCCCTTTTAAGACCGGAGAACCCTCCACCAACCAGGCAGGGAAATATATTGGCATGTTGGAGCGTTTGTTTGTTTTTTTCTTTATCCTGGCAAATTACTGGGAAGGCATTGGATTTTTGCTGGCGGCCAAATCGGTTTTCCGCTTCGGAGATTTGACCAAGGCAAAAGACAGGGAACTCACGGAATATATGCTGATAGGCACTTTGTTGAGTTTCGGGATAGCCATGGGGTTGGCGGTGGGTTACTTGTATTTAGCTGAACTTTTTAATGGATTTTAACGCTTAATGAACGCCAGTACTTCCTGTCCGGTTTCTGTTTGCAGTTTTATCAAATAAATACCTGGGGGAAAACCGGTTAGCGGGATATCGAGTGTTTTTTTTTGGTAAAATTTTCGTTGAGATAATATTTTACCGCTTAGGTCAATGATTTGGAAATAACCGTTTATTTCAATTCCACCCAAATCCACGTTTATCCTGTTGCCGGCCGGATTGGGAAACAATGCGGGATATATTTCCGAGATATTATTTCCGATGCGGAAATTTGGTTGACTTAGCTTTAAGACAAAAACATCCGTTCCGCCGGCCGAAATAAGGTTAAACACGGCCGGACCCGGATCAAAATCCGTAGTGTCGGCAAAGTTGCCGATGGTGTAAATATTGCCCGCATCATCGGTTTTTAGTGCTTGGCTGTAACCGAAATAGGAACCGCCCCAC
>WGAP01000044.1 GCA_015494775.1 Flavobacteriales bacterium
CAAACGACCAAAAGGCATTATCCGCTTCCGTTGGTGCTCAGAGATGCTGCCTTGCCTCACCTACACCGGTTGATTGCGCAAAAACATTACCGGCTTTACGGCCTGTTTGACCGAATTCCCGCCAAAATCATTGTCCGCCCCGCTTGGGAACCCTATTTTGCCAACCTAAACACCCCCGATGACCACCAAATCTGTAATGAATAACAATACCCGTCTGCTATGGACCCGCGCTGCGGCCATCGGAAGCATTTGGGCGGCCTTCGAAATTATTTTGGGCACTTTTCTGCATTCGCTCCGTCTCCCCTTTGCCGGCACTACGCTTACGTTTTTTTCCGTGGCACTGCTTACGGCCTTTGCACGGCGCTATCCCCGAAAAGGGCTTTTCTGGCGTGCGGCCTTGGTAACGGCCTTGCTGCGTTCCCTGATGCCGGGCACTTTTATCCTCGGGCCGCTTATCGGGATTTTGCTCGAAGGTTTGTTTTTCGAATTCTTTACCCGCTTGCTCGGCTACCGGTTTGCGGCCTTTGCCCTGGCCGGTATTTCGGCTATGTTCGGTGCCGTTTTGCAAAAAATTATCGCCATTTTGCTCATCTACGGCTTTGATATTTGGCGTGTGCTCAAAAATCTGTATTTCGCTTTTGTCCGCTCCACCGGTTGGCATTTGTCGCCGGTGCGTTTGTTTGCGGCCATCGGAAGTTTATACGTGGCGGCAGGCCTGTTGGCGGCCTACACGGGTTTGTATTTGGCACGCAGTGCCTGGCAATCGCCCGCTCCCGAAGTCCGGATGCCCATGGTTACGGAGCGCGGACCGGATATTTTCGCCCTTTCGGGACGTTTCCGTTATCATCGCAGGTTTTTGGTGCTTCATGTGTTGGCATTGGTTTTCTTCCTCGCGGGTTTGGAAGTGCTTTCCTTCGCTTGGATTTGGCCTGTGGCAACGGTTTACGAATTATTCCTCATTTATCGCTATGGCAAGGGTTTACGAAAACTCAACAAACCGCTTTTTTGGTTTCAATTGGTGCTCATTGCCCTGCTGGCCCTAGCGTTGTGGGCCGACAAGCGGGAAGGCCTGCAAATCGGACTCAAAATGATGCTCCGCGCCGTGTTGTTGGTTTCCATTTTTACGGCCATCGGAACGGAATTACACAATCCCATCGTGCGTCGCTTGCTCCAACGGCGCGGGTATGCGCCCCTGCTGTCGGCCTTGCAATCGGCCACAGGCACCTTACCTTCGGTACTGGCTTATATGGGCCGCCAAAAATCCGGTTGGCTCAATCCTTTGATGGTGCTTCGCCGCAGTTTGCAACTCACCGACACGGTGATAGAACGTATGTCCGGCCAAGGGCGCAACATTTATTATCTCACCGGCCCTTCGGGCAGCGGAAAAACAACACGGACGAAACAAATTTTTCGAGCTTTACGGCAAAAATATCCCGCCGAAAAAATCACGGGCTTTTGGGCGCCGGCCTTATATCACGACGGACAAATCACCGGCTACGAACTCCATTGTACCGACGGCCGGCAGTTCCGGCTTGCATCACGCAACAAGGTTTTCTCGCAAAATTTACCGGTGGGCCGCTTCCATCTCGATGCTTCGGTTTTCGAACGCTGCACCGAAAGTTTACTTCCGGCCCTGGAACAGGCATCTTGGCTCCTGATCGACGAAATGGGCCCTTTGGAATGCCGGGGCAACGGTTGGATGAAACTTTTCGAATCGGCCGCCCGCATAGCGCATTTGCAAATCCTGATAAGCGTCCGCCCCAAAACCCTGGAATGTTTGCGCGAGCGCTTCCCCGAATATCGCTTCCTGGAATGGCCTCCCGATATACCCGACTAACGAATTGCCCTTCACCCGCTTCAATCCGTTACAAAAAACTCCGCAATAATCCCGTCGGAACGGAAAAGCGCTCCGGGACAAATCCACAAGCGGTTTCCCCGGCGGCATATATCGCCTCGGGCTTCCAATGTCTCCGCCAAGCGAACGAATGCCCGGTAAAAGTCCGGAAAGCGATTTTCGATTTCCCGCACATCCACGCCCTCGCCGGTGCGCAGACGCGTCATCAGGTATTCGTTATACAGGTCCGCCGCCGATAATTTTTCGGTTTCGTAATAGGGCCCACCGTTTTCCAATCCGCGCATATAAACGTGTAAATTGGGCTTGTTCCACCACCGTAAATCCTTCCCGTCGTAGGAATGTGCCGACGGCCCCAAACCCACATACGGATGGCCTTCCCAGTAAGCCGAATTATGCCGTGAATGCCACCCCGGCCGGGCAAAATTCGATATTTCGTAATGTGCGTAACCGGCTTGCAACATTTTTTCGCGAAGCAGGAAAAATTGGGTTTCGTAAACCTCGTCCCCGGGCATGGTTACGGCACCGCTTTGCACTTTACGGGCAAGCAACGTGTCAGGCTCCACCGTAAGGGCATAGGCCGAAAGATGCGGAAAACCGTAGGACAAAAAAATATCCAATTGTTCCTCCCAATCCGCCGTGCTCATCCCCGGAATGCCGTAAATCAAGTCGATGGTAACATTTCGAAAGCCCGCCCCGGCTATCCAATCGAGTGCCTGACGCGATTGCCGGGCCGTATGCGCCCGACGCATCAGCTTCAAATCCCGCTCGCGAAAGGATTGGACGCCCACGCTCAACCGGTTGATGCCCGAATCTTTCCAAAAACGCAAATTCTCGCGACTTATGTCGTCGGGATTGGCTTCCAGGGTGATTTCCGCATCATCCGCCAATGGAAAATAGTGGCGGATATGTTCAAAAAGCGCTTCCAAATATTCCCTACGGGCCAACGAAGGCGTTCCGCCACCCAAATAAACCGTTTGCAGCGGACCGTAGCCGGCGATTTCTTCCTTACGTTCCTGCAATTCGGCCAGCAGGGCATCGAAAAACCGCCCTTCGTGCCGCCGGTTGACCGAAAAATAGAAGTTGCAATAACTGCAATTGACCCGGCAGAAGGGAATGTGAACATAAAGGTGCACGCCGCGTCGGTTTGCTATGGTTTAATGTCCGTTTCCGCACTTTCCGCCGCCACATTGGCCACTGCCACAGCGTTCGTGGTGTTGTGGGTTCCTTTCGTGGCGCCCTTGCGGAATGGGAATGCGGTCGTAAATGACGGCGGCCATTTTTTCCAAATCCTCGTCGGGATACGGGAAGGCGGGCATAAGCCCGAACTTTTTCCTTGCCCCGGGCATCAGGGATTTTTCGACTGTCGGTTTTTTAACCCATTGGCGCACGGCGCGAATAAAATCCTCCTTTTGCGGATACCGGCGTAAATAATGCATTTTGACCGCCGGCATAGGTGGCGCCTGCATATCCTTGTGATTCATGCCTTCCTTGAAGGCGGACGCATGGCAAATAAAACATCTTTGCCTGAGCATAGCATATCCGCCCGTGGTATTCACCGGCAGAATTTCAACGTAGGTTGAAGGTTTGATTTCTTTTTTTACCCCTTTTCGGGTAAGCCCCAAACCGGCCAAAACAAAAATGCCCAACAACAATACAAGTATTTTTTTCATAATCTATCCGATTTGTGTCAAGTTAGTTCTTTTTCCCTTGCCGTTTTATGATTTCGGCTTCAACCGCTTGATGGCCACCAAATGATGCGACAGCCGTTGAAACTTACGACTGAAAATACCGTCCACTTCCAAAGGATCCAAATGCACCTGTCCGTGGGCGTGTAGAATCAGGCCGTCGGTCCAAACGATGCCCACGTGGGTGATTTTTCCGCTTTCGCCGGCAAAATAGGCCAAGTCGCCGGGCATACGGCGGTCGAAATCCACCAATTCGCCTTCATTGATTTGGTCGCGGGCATTACGCGGCAGGTCATAGTAGCCGGCCAGGCGGAAAGCCATTTGCGTCAATCCCGAACAGTCCATCCCGAAGTCGGTTTTTCCGCCCCACAAGTAGGGCGCATACATATAGGATGCCGCCATTTCCAGCACGCGATACAGTTCGTGCCGTCCCGTAATCACGCGTCCGCGCACACGCAGGCGCATATCGCCCACTTGAATGTTTCCGGTAGCAGGGTCATATCCGGGCAAGCGGCAACCCTTGACCAGTTTCTGACGGTAACCGTCGGGCCATTCCAGTTCGCCCAGCGTGTCGAGCAGGTAATAAAAGTCTTCGTTTTGCAGTTGGCGGTGTTGTTTGTCGGTCAGCAGCACGTAGGCCTTTTCATCGATCCACCCCTCGTAGCCGTCGGCGTCGGCGCG
This sequence comes from Flavobacteriales bacterium, assembly GCA_015494775.1. Taxonomy (GTDB): domain Bacteria; phylum Bacteroidota; class Bacteroidia; order Flavobacteriales; family Flavobacteriaceae; genus JAADED01. The sequence continues at coordinate 4,222 of WGAP01000044.1, forward strand.
GATGTAACGCCATTGGCGTTTTTGGTCCAGGATGCGGAAGGTGTCGCCGAAAAGCATTTGGGTCATAATTTCCGACTCGTCGGCCGCTTCGGCACGAATGGGAACGATGGTGTTGGTGGTGAGCGCGTAACGGTTGATTTGGGACATAATTCCGGTTTTTTCTGTCAAACAAAGATGGTTAAAAATTGCGTAAGGTCGAAGGATATTTGTTATTTGGGCGCCTGCCGACATTGCTACGCAATGTGCGGCACCGGGCTGTCCGCTTATATTCGCCTTGGCGGATGCCGTGGTTTTGCGCGGGCGCGCGTGCCGCGCGCCCGCGCCCGCCCGTGCGTGGGGCTTCCTGCTGGTCGCCTCCGCCGGGCGGAAAACCATCGGCACCGCCGGCGGCTCATACCG
>WGAP01000045.1 GCA_015494775.1 Flavobacteriales bacterium
CAGTGATTGTCTTTAATACATTTAAAATTTTGTTGTAACTTGCATTGAAGTCGTTCATGGTTATTTAATTTATTAGTTATCAATTAAATATACGAATTTTATTCGTAACATGAACGACTTTTTGTCTTGTTTTTATAATGCACAATGGGTTAAATGAGTAAAATATTAAAATACATATTATTTAGGACTGTTTTAGTGATAATCAGTCTTCACACTATTATTCCGCATCCCCATTCGGACGAACTAACCGAAGAAGAACATTTAGAACTTCATCAGAAATCTAATTCATTAATTGGAATAATAAGACTTATTTTTCACGAAAGTAATGATGAAAGTTTAGACAATCTTATTTTTGCCGAATATGACTATCTAAGCAAAACACATAACAAACCTAAATACACAAATGTTTCAAATTTTAATAGCCGACAGTGTTCGATTGTTAAAAATGAAATGGTAAAAATAATAAATCAAAACAACTCTAATTTAGACAAATTACTTTTTGTTAAACAGAATAGATTAAGGGGACCACCTATGCTTTCCTAATTAATTCAGGATTGAAAACAAAATAATAACAAAAAATAAAATTTAAAATTATGGACGCAACACATTTGCATTTAATATTGACACATTTCCCAATAGTGGGAACAATAATTGGAATTGGAATCTTGGCTTATGGACAATTTGCCAAAAATGATGATATAAAAAAGGTAGCATTAATTACTTTTATAGTAATGGCTATTTTAACAATACCTGTCTATCTAACAGGAGAAGAAGCAGAAGAATCTGTTGAACATATCGCAGGAGTTTCGGAACGTTTAATTGAAAACCACGAAGAACTTGCAGAAAAAGCAATATGGTTAATGGGTTTATTAGGAATTCTTTCGGTAATAAACTTTTTTGCGATTATTAGGAAGTTATCATTTGCTAAAACTATGAGTTTAATCACACTTGTTGTTTCATTAGGAACATTCGGACTTTTTGCAAAAGTTGGGAATGAAGGTGGAAAAATTAGACATTCTGAAATAAGAACAAGTAATGTAAATAATGATAATGGAATATATAACGGTGGCGAAAAAGAAGAACACGATGATGATGACGATTAAATAATCACTGCTACCAACAAAGTATAAACGTAATAGCGGTTTTAGTGCTGAATTCAAAGTTCATACCTTTGAATAAAGGTAGCGCTAAATTGAAAAAACAAAGCATTAAAATCCGCTACTACGCTTATACGAACCGTTCAACCCCATTCACCTCTTAACCTTTATTCCCGCGATAAATCGCGGAAATCCGGCTGTTTAGGCAGGGAAAGGCCAATAAGCCATTTAAAATTTATTTCCGGTTGCTTCGATACCGCTTTGCTATGTTAAAAATCACTCGGGTCCCGGTCGCCCACCCAAAATCAATGCATCCGTAAACGCTTCTGTAAATAGGCCGAAAGCACCTCGTCAAAGGGCGTGCGCACATCCACCGCATAGTAATCGAAATCGTAGCGGTAGGCCGCTTCCTGCAAGCGTTGTTGCATCTCGCGGCGGCGGCGGACATAATCGGTGCGTATCTCGGACGGATACAAATTGAGCGATTGGCCCGTTTCCAAATCACGGAAACGCAGCGGACGGTCGGGAAAACGGAACAAATCCTCGGTTTCGGCATCCGCTACGTGGAAAAAGAGCAGTTCGGCCGTTTTGTAACGCAAGTGTTTTAAACTTTCGATCCATTGTTCCATCGTAGCGCCGGTGGCCCAAAAATCGGTAAACAACACAGCCACGGAACGGCGGCGCAGCTGCTCGGCAATCAAATGAAGGTTACGGGCCAAGGCCGTGCCCGCGCGCCCGGGCGTGAGGCCCCAGTAATGCTCCAAATCGGCCAAGAGCCGTTGGCGGTGCAGGGTGTTGGTCCGGGCCGGGGTGGAAAGCCGCAGCTCGTCGTCAAATACGCTAAGTCCCATGGCATCGCGTTGGCGGCGCAAAATCTCGCCCAAAGCCGCAACGGCCACCACCGAAAAACCTATTTTGTTGAGCCGGTCCATATCGTAGGGCTTCACCTGCGGATAATACATAGACGGCGAAACATCCAGGATGAATTGCACCTGCATATTGGTTTCCTCGTCGAACTTTTTGACGAAAAATTTGCCCGTTTTGGCATAGACCTTCCAATCGATAAAACGGATGGGCTCGCCGGGCGCATACATTTTGTGTTCGGCAAATTCGGCCGAATAGCCGTGAAAAGGGCTGCGGTGCAAGCCCGTCAAATAGCCCTCCACCACATTGCGGGCCAAAAAGTCGAGCCGTGGCACGCGGCGGCGAACTTCGTTAAGATGTTTGGAAGATTTCATCCAGGATATTTTTGAATTCGTCATAATCATAACCCTTGCTTTGCAAGTAGGCGGTGATTTTCCGGCGTTTGCCGTGCAGGGGTTCGCTGCCCAGGGATTGATTTTTGCGCTCGATCAACCGGCGGATGGTGGCCGCATAATCCTCGTCCGGAATTTCCTCCAAGGCCTTGCGGATGTAGTAATCGGTGAGCCGGTGGCGGCGCAGGCCTTGGATGATTTTACGTTTGCCCCAACGGTTGTGATAAAACTTGCCGCGGGCATAGGAACGGGCAAAACGAAGCTCGTCCAAAAATTGGTGTTGAATAAGGAAGGCCACAATTTCATCTTCCACCTCGGGGCGCAACTGAAATTCGGCCAGTTTGCGTCGCACCTCCCGTTCCGAACGGTCGCGATACACGCAAAAATCCGCCATGCGCTTGCGGATTTCGTCCACACTGCGGTAGGTTTTTCGTCCTTGTTCCGAACTCATTGTTTGATGACTTTTCGCACGGCCCTGCGGTCGTCCCATCGGGCATGGAGCAAATACACGCCACGGGCCAAAAATCCGGTGTGTAGCGGAACAAAAGGACGGATGTGGTCCAAAATGATTTTTCCACTCATATCGGTCAGGTAGAGCCGTTGCAAGCGGCCGGCATTGCGCACCCAAACGGTCCATTGGCCGGTTACGGGATTGGGAAATTGCAAAATATCGTTTTCCCAGATATAATCCCGCTGCTTCAAATAATCGGTTTGCCCGATAATAATGTTGGTTTCGGGATTGATTTTGATACTATCGGCCGTAAAACCGGGTTGAAGCATAAAATTTTGCGGGTTTTGGGTATGATTTACAATGGTGTCGTAGATTTGATTTCCGCCGTAAAAACGGATGCGCAGCGGCGTTTCGAAAAAATCAACCGATGCATCGGTGGTTTGTTGTTCCAAATGCACCCGGTAAACACCTCCCGAAAGGTTTTGCCACTGCACGGAATAGTCGGGAAAACCTTTTCCGTAAATCCAATCGTTGAAAAATTCGGACAAATCCTCACCGGAATAATTTTCCAAAACCGAACGTAAATCACCGGTGCGGGCATAATCATAGGCGTAATCGTTCAAATATTGTCGCAAGCCGCCGAAAAACAAGCTGTCGCCCAAGCGAAAACGCAGCATGTGTAAAACCATGGCGCCTTTGAGATAGGTGTTGGGCCAACTGAACACTTCGTCGAGATTCAAAGTGTCGGCTCCGTGCTTATAAACCCCGCCATGCGGCTGTTGTGCAATAAGGTTTACCGCATATTGCCGCCAGGCCTCAAAGGCATCGTTTCCGTCAAAGTAATCCTGCGTGAGCGCTTCGCAATAGGTGGCAAAGCCCTCGTTGAGCCAAATATCGGCCCAACTGCCGCAGGTAACATCGTCGCCAAACCAATGATGAGCCAGTTCGTGCGCCACCACACTCCGCCAAAAACCACCTACAAACGTGATGGTGGTGTTTTCCATACCGCCGCCCCAACCGAACTCGGCATGGCCGTATTTTTCGTCCGAAAAAGGATATTCACCGAAGGTGTTTTCGTAGTAATCCATAATGTCGGCCGTAACGGGCAATTGGTTTTGGGCATCCGTGCCGTGTTCGGGATACACAAAATGACGGATGGGAAAAGCGTGAAATAATCCGGCCGTTTGGGTGATTTCGGTATAATCGGTTACGGCAATGGCCACCAAATAGGCCGGAATGGGATGGCCGTGATGCCAACGGGTGGTTTTGGTGCCGCCCGAAACGCTTTCGGAAACTTCGCGCCCGTTGGAAACGGCTTTCATCGTGTGGCCGCCGATTTGTGCCGGATAATGAACAATCACGTCCACACTGTCGATTTTATCGTTCAAATCCTGCTTGGTGGGCCACCAATCGCGAGCGCCGTAAGGTTCGGAAAGCGTCCACAAAACGGGAACGCCGTTGTGGTTGTCGGTGGTAAAACTGCCGTAACCCGAGCTGTCGGGATCACCGTGATAAAACACTTGTAAACTATCGGAAACGCCTGTATTTACGGTAGCGGGAAAAATGATATGAATTTGGTTGGAAGCAGCCGTGGGAAACAATCGGTTGCCGTGATACAAAACGCTGTCGGCCGTCAGTCCTGATGACATATCCAAATACAAATCGTTCAAATCCGCCAAGGCGGTAAAACGGAAAAAAACCGAACCGGAAATGCTGTTAAACCTGGGATCCACATTCAAATCCAAACGGCCGTAGGTCAAATCGTAATTTCCCGTATTGGCCGAAGGACGGAATTGCATCCGTTGCCGGGCCGACTTTTGCTCCCATTGCACATAAACGGGACGTTTTTGGCCGTAAACAGCCCAAAGCGACAGGAGAAAGACGACTAAAATTATTTTTCTAAAAAACATTTTTTCATCGGTTTGAATAATTAAAATTACAACATTCCGCGGTATTTGCGGTAAAACCATTCCACGGCAAAGAACAATGCGGCCAGCAGGAGTAACCACCAACGTTCGGTCAGCGGATGTTTTTCGGCCCGGAATTGAACCCGCGGTTTCAAATAGGCCGAAGTCAGTAAGCGTTTTTTCAATTTTTCCGCATCATTCGGATAATAAACCTTTCCGCCGGTACTACTCGCCAAGTAAGCTAATGAAGTGGTATCGGTGCCCGTAAAACGCAACTCGGCCGGCAAACTGTCGATTTCCAAGCCGCCGTGATAACTTAACCGGTAATCGTCATAAAAAATCGAAAAACGGTAAAATCCCGGCTCGGACCCAGGGAAAAACACTTTGAAACGTCCGCTTTCGTAAACCGGTTTCAAATCGTAGGTTTTGCCATGGGGGGTTTGCACTTTGACCCGTAAATGTGCCGCATCGTTGGGTTCGTAAAGCGTGTTGAGCGCCTGGATTTCCAATACGGGCGAACGCCCGCGGACATAATGCTTTTGATAATTTACGCGAAGTAAATCCTTCTGGGGTTTGTTCATCAAAAACAAAACGGTTTTTTTGACCAATGCGGAAGTAAAATCCGCCTTTCCGGTATTTTTGTGCTCGAACATATACCAACGCCAAAGCCCTTGGCCCAAGGTAACGGCCGAATAATTTTGCGGATCCACAGCCACAAGCGGCGCAGCGTCGGCATTGCTGTCCGAAAGCCCTTCCACAAGCACCCGGGCTTGCGGTGCCAAACGGATTTTTCCGTAAATATCCCGCAAGGGCGGCAAGGGAAAAGAAGGAAAATCGGGCATACGGAAAAGTCCCGTCTCATCGGTTTTTACCGGGCGGTAAAGTTCACCGGAAATAAAATTGATGTCTTTCCCGAACCACAAGCCGGCTTTGTTCAGGGCCGGCCAAGCCGTATGCATACCCGTAAACCACCAAACCGGTTCCTTGCGGCCAGCGAGTTGTTGCACCTGTTCGGCCGACGGCTGCACGGCCAAAATCAAATCGTAGGTTTTGCCCGAAGGAATCCGGTTGTTTATCGCTATGCGATAATTTTTGTCCTGTTCCAAAATACGCCGCAGTGCCCCCACATCGGGATGCAACTTGCCGTAAAGAACAAGTATCCGCGCCGACCTGTCCACCGCAAAGATGCGAACAATGCGAACATTGTTGTGCAGATTTTTTTCGCCGTCCAAAGATTTGAGCCGGATTTGGTAGCGATGCCAACCCTGCCTTCGGGTGCGAAGCCGGAAAGCGAGTTTACGGTAATTATTTCGCGGTGTGAGTCGAATTTTTTGTTTTAGCAAAATCCCGTTTCCTTCGCTAACGGTCAATTCGGTTTCCACCGGTTGCAGCCCGTTGCGGTAGCGTACCGACACGTTCAAAGGAAAATAATTGCCCGTAGCGGTGCGGTCGTTGTATTCCACTTGTTTGATTTCCAAATCGGGATAGCGGGCCGTGTCGCCCAAGACTACGGGAAAAATACGCACTTCGCGTAGCATAGCGCCCAAATAGCGATAATCGCCGCCTGCGGTGGCCAATCCGTCGGTGAGCAAAACCCAGGCCTGACGTTGTCCGGCCGGTTGCAACCGGCGCAATTGTTCCAAGGCGTGCCGCAAGTCGGTGGCCGGACGTAAACTGTCGGGGCGCCGGAAAAACAAGCTGTCGGCCAACCAAAAGGAACGAATCCGGAAATGTTTTTTCAAATCATTGTCCCGTACCAAGGCCTGCCGGATGCTGTCGGACAAAGGCACATATTTTTTCTGCGAAGCGGAAACATCCTGCACCACCACCAAATCCGGCCGGCTGACGTGCTTGGTTTGATGCACACAACGCGGATTCCATAGGAAAAGAAACACCAAAAACAAGGCCCCGCCACGCACCGCAAAAAGCAAAGGATGCTTGCGCGGCCGGTAAATCCAAGCGGAAATAACCGCCGCCAAAAGAAGCAGGCCGGAAACGACGAATGCGGTCATTGCAGGGCGAAAGGATTACATCACCATTCCGCCGTCCACCGTGAGCACTTGGCCGGTGATATAATCGCTCAAATCCGATGCCAGGAACACACACGCGTTGGCCACGTCGGCGGGCTTGCCGGTGCGGCGCAAGGGAATTTGCGCTTTCCACTCGTCCAAAACCTTTTCGTCCAATGCCGCGGTCATTTCGGTTTCGATAAAGCCCGGGGCCACCACGTTGCAACGGATGTTGCGGCTGCCCAATTCCTGCGCCACCGATTTGGAAAAACCGATGATGCCCGCCTTGGATGCGGCGTAATTGGCCTGACCTGCATTGCCGCGAATGCCCACCACACTACTGATGTTGATGATGGAACCCGCCCTTTGTTTCATCATCGGGCGAATAACCGCCTTGGTCATATTGAACACCGATTTCAGATTGACGCGGATAACATCGTCAAAATCCTGTTCGCTCATACGCAGGAGCAAATTATCCTTGGTAATGCCCGCATTGTTGATCAGCACGTCCAGGCGGCCGAATTCCTTCAAAACCTCTTGCACCAATTGTTGCGATTGCTCGTAGTCGGATGCATCCGAACGGTAGGCCTTGGCTTTGACGCCTTCGGCTTGCAAAGCTTTTTCCAAGGCCATGGCTTGCTCTTCCGACGAGCGGTAAGTAAAGGCCACATCGGCCCCTTGACGGGCAAAAGCCAGGGCTATCCCTTTTCCGATTCCGCGCGAAGCGCCGGTTATTAAGACCGTTTTTCCTTCCAAAAGTTTCATAAGCGCATCGTTTTTGATTTACTCAAAGATACGGGAAAAATTTTTTGGTCGGATTTGGCTAAGAATAAGAGCTTGAAAATAAAAATATGATACTTTCACCTACCAAAAGTCCTATATCCCGGATTTTATGGTACTTTTTTCGCTCCAAAGTATCATAAATCAAGCTTTCCTGTTAGCGGATTAAGCCAAAATTTTTAGTCCCTGAACATTTGTAAATAAGGTTCAAACGAATAAACAAAGGTTTTTCCGTCCAAAGCTTTTTTCTTTAAAATGTCCAACTGTTCGAACCGCTTGACCATATTTGCCGCCGCCTTGTAAGTAACTCCCGTCATATCCGATACCTCGGATATGCTTAAAACCGGCTTTTCAAACAAATAATCCAACAACAATAAGGCATTGGTGGACCGGAAATGTGAAGTCAATAATGATTTTAATCGATTTTTCAATTCCAGCGTTTGTCGAAGGCCTTGCATTGTTTTTTCCACCGAAAAAATAACGGCTTCCAAAAAAAATATCCACCAAGATGTCATATCGTTATTTTCCCTGACTCGGTTCAAGGCATCATAATAGGCCCTCCGGTTTTTTTCCAAATACACCGACAACGAAAGTACTGGTTTGTCCAACACCTTTTTTTCCACTAAAAACAAGCTGATCAACAGGCGCCCCATCCGCCCGTTACCATCCAAAAAAGGATGAATGCTTTCGAACTGATAATGCAACAGCGCCGCTTTTATCAAATCAGGAACGTCCAAGCTGTCGTTATGCAAAAATTGCTCCCAATCCGACATTAAGGCAGGAATATATGTATGCAACGGCGGAACATAAACCGCATTTTGCGGACCGGTTCCTCCTATCCAATTCTGACTACGCCGAAACTCACCGGGATTTTTGTGCCTGCCCCTGACATTTTTCATCAAAATCCGGTGGGTTTCCTTTATCAACCGCGTTCCAAGCGGAAGTGTTTTCATCCTTTGCAAAGCATACTGCAAAGTTTCCACATAATTATGCACCTCACGCCAATCGTCTTTTCTTTCCTTTTCGATGTATTTGACGGACAGTAAAGCTTCATCAATATCCGTTTGCGTACCTTCAATTTTGCTGGACAAAACGGCTTCGTGTGTCAAATGCATTTTCATAAATCTGTCCAAATCCGGAACAAAATCCGAAAACCCGTTCAATTCCCCTGCTTTCCGTGCCGCCACTTCTAGCAAACGATTTATTTTAGACTCGCACCATATCCATGGCCTGTCAATTGGATTGGGAACAAAATAACGGTAACCGTGAATTTGCTCATATCTGCCAGCTTCAAAATTTTCCAAGTGTATAGCGGCTAACATTTCCTATTTTTTTTTCGCAAAAATACAAAAAATATAGTACTTTCAACTACCAAAAGTCCTATATCCCGGATTTTATGGTACTTTTTTCGCTCCAAAGTATCATAAAAAAATCAATTCCTCTTGCCGCTTTTATCCAACCTGAAAACGTTTCCCTTTGCTTACCTGCGGATACACGGAAAAAGAACATAACTCATTCCCGCAAAAACCAATGTATTTAGTAACAAACTTATTGCTTTCAGTTGTCCGGCAACAAACAAACCGACGGACAATAATTCCAAAACCAAATAAAATCCCCATAAAGCCCTGCAAAAAGTTTTGTTCATTACATCCATTTTAATCCTTATTTCAAAGGTAATGATTTACTGCTTTCCGGTCAACCGGCCATTCGAAAATCCACCATTTCCATTGGCAATCGCATCTACTACATCTTTATTTTTTCTTTTATAAATTAAAAAAAAAGACGTTGATAACGTAGGTTGTCAATTCGGTCGGAAAGGTATCAATCAATTGATTTTCAATTCTGTATTTTTACGGGATTTTGTAAAAAACGCTGTTGAAAATTATCGGTTATTTTACTTGCATTTGTAGCGATAATTTTTTAATGAAAATTTACGTGCAAAAAAGCAAGTCCGGGTTGTATTTTTTTTCAACAAAATTATTCACATTGCCCCGGGCTTTTTCCTTGTGCAAAACCGTAGGTTTTCAACAGTATTCAACAATTTTCAACAGCCGGTGAATTTTTCGAATAAGCGGGAATATTTTTTTAACGTTCCGGCAGCCCGTTCCGGTCTGCCTACACGGCTCCACAAGCCGGCGCGCCTTGCAAGCGGCGGCGCTTGTCTTGTTCCGCAGCTCCGGGAACCTGCGCTTCCAAGGGCCAACGCGACTGCCGCGCCTTGTTTCCCTTCGCACCTTCGGGAGCCGGCGCGCTCCGCCGATATATAAAGTAAACGTAAACAATTGAAAATCAACTCAAAACTCAAAACTAAAAACTCATAATTAACCACGCGCTTGTCTCCCTTCGGGCTCCGCAAGCCCTTCGGTCTTGCTCCGCGTGCATCGGAGACGCCTGCGTCGTCTTCTCGCAGGCCTCGGAACCCTTCGGTTTCCTCGGCGGACACGGGGCGAGAAAAAAATTACTTTTTCGGCGGATATTTACCTTCGGCTTGCCAAATGGCCTTGGTGATGGGGTCTTTTTCGATGTCCCAATTGCGGGCGGGGGAATATTCGCGTCCGTAGTAGATGATTTGCAAGTGCAATTTACGCCATTTGTCGCGCGGGAAAATAGCCCGGGCGTCTTGTTCCACCTTGTCGGGCGTTTTGCCGTTGCTCAGGCCCCAGCGGTGCATCAACCGGAAAATGTGGGTGTCCACCGGAAAAGCGGGCTTGCCGAATCCCTGAGCCAGCACCACATTGGCCGTTTTGCGACCCACGCCCGGCAGTTTGACCAATTCTTCCAAGGTGTCGGGCACTTGGCCGTGGTATTGGTCGATAAGGATTTGCGAAAGTTCCTTGATGGCCTTGGCCTTTTGGGGCGAAAGCCCTACGGGCTTGATGATTTGCCGGATTTGTTCCACGCTCAGCTTGGCCATATCGTAGGGATTGTCGGCCAGGGCAAAGAGTTTGGGCGTAACGGAATTAACCACCTTGTCGGTGGAGCGGGCCGAAAGCAGGGTGGCTATCAGCAGCGTGAACACGTTGGTATGATACAGCGGCACGGGCGGGTCGGGATAAAGCTCGTCCAGCATTTTCATAATCAGTTCCGCCTTTTGTTTTTTGGTCATAGCCGCCGTATTTACTTATTGGAAATCGAATTTTATATCCTTTACGTTCAATTGGAGTGTGGTGCGGCCGTTCCATTGGTTTTCTTCCAAATGGTAAACCGCGGCGAATTCTCCCTGCTGTTTGATACGTTCCAGCAAATCGCCTTTGCCGAAGGCAATGGCCGCATAAAAATTGCGCGTGGTGCCGTCCATCAGGGTCAGTTTCAGGTGGTTTTGTTCCTTGCCCACCCTTCGGGCAAAGCCCGAATCGCGCAGGCCGCGGGTCATAAAATTGGGTTTCATATTTCCCGGACCGAAAGGCGCGAATTTTTTCAACAAACGGTAAAATTTGGGCGAAATATCAATCAAATCCAATTCATCGTCGATCAAAATTTCCGGTTCGGGCAATCCGTCGGGAAAACGGCGGCGCACTTCGGCCTCGAAGGCCCGGATAAAATCCTGCATTTTTTCGGGCTCCACCGACAATCCCGCCGCAAATTTGTGTCCGCCGAATTGGTGGATATATTCCTCGATGCTGTTGAGCACGTCATACAAGTCAAACTCGTGGATGGAACGTGCCGAGCCCACCCAGAGATTGTCGGTTTCGGAATAGGTCATCACGATGGTGGGACGGTAAAAACGTTCAATGAGCCGCGAAGCCACAATACCCACCACGCCTTTGTGCCACTCGCGGTCATAGACCACCGTGGTATAACTCTCGGGGTCGATATGTTTTTCGATTTTTTCCAGGGCGTCGTCGGTGATTTTTTGGTCGGTTTCGCGGCGTTCGCGGTTGTTTTCTTCGATAAGGGCGCCCAATTCCTCGGCCTTGTGGTCGTCGGTTTGGATGAGCAGTTTGACGGCCAATTTGCCGTGTTCCATACGTCCGGCCGAATTGATGCGCGGGGCCAGCACAAAGACCAAATCGGACACTTCCCATTGCTTGCGGCGCATGGTGCGCATCAGCACTTTGAGCCCCGGGCGCGGCATCAGGTTCAATTGTTGGAGCCCGAAATACATCAGCGTGCGGTTTTCGTCCACAATGGGCACGATGTCGGCGGCAATGCTCACGGCCAGCAAGTCCAGGTAGGGAATGATTTTGTCAATCGTGTGGCCTTCCTCGGCGTTGAGCGCTTGGATGATTTTGAAGGCAATGCCCGCACCGCTCAGTTCTTTGAACGGGTAAGTGCAATCTTTTTGTTTGGGATTAAGGATGGCCACGGCTGGCGGTAGTTCGTCGCCGGGCGTATGGTGGTCGCCGACAATCACGTCCACGCCGCGCTCGCGGGCCCGGCGGACTTGTTCCACGGCCTTGATGCCGCAGTCCAGGGCAATCATCAATCCGAAGCCGTTGTCGGCGGCATAGTCCACGCCGCGAAAAGAAATGCCGTAACCTTCCTTGTTGCGGTCGGGAATGTAAAATTCAAGATGCGGATAACGTTCGCGCAGAAACGAATACAAAATAGCCACAGCCGTGGTTCCGTCCACATCGTAGTCGCCGTAGATCAGGATTTTTTCGCCCCGCGACATGGCCTCACGAATGCGACGCACGGCCTTGTCCATATCCTTCATCAGGTAGGGGTCGTAGATATCGTCCAGGGAAGGTTTGAAAAATTTACGGGCTTGGTCGTAGGTTTCAATGCCCCGCCGCACCAAGAGCCGCGCGATTTTGTATGGCACATTGAGCACTTCTTCCATGTGCTTTACGCTGGCGGGATCCGGTTCGGGGGCAAAGGTCCATTTCATCGTTACAAAAATACGGAAATATACGGCCGACACAGCAAAAATTATTCCGAAATTTTATTCCGGAAACCGAAAACACGGCAAAAACCAATAATTTCTTAGGGCCGGTGCCAAATCCAAACCTGCATTCCGCGGGCTTTCAATTCGGTTTTAAGCGCTAGGGCTTTCCCGGGTTCGGAAGCGGCATCGACGGCTACCAGATGAAGGCCTTTGGCATTGGTGCCTGCAAGCCGGGCATGGGGGAAACGTGTTTGCAATCGATGCACCAAGCGAAGTGCGTTTTGTTGGGAACGAAAAGCGCCGGCAATGAGCCAATAAGCGGGTTGATCGGCTTGGTCGGAAACCGGCCGGGCAAAAGGTTTGGCCGTAGCGCTTGGGTCGGCGTTTGATTTTGGTTTTTGGGGATAAAGATGCACGGGCGGAAAGCTCTCGTGCAGCGTATAACCGGCTTGTTGGACTTGGGCCGGGCGGGTCATGGTGCCGTTTCGCCAAAAATGCCAAGCAAAAAATCCTCCCACCAATAAGGC
>WGAP01000046.1 GCA_015494775.1 Flavobacteriales bacterium
AACGTCTCGTCCACACTGGTAGCGCTTTCGTCGGGGGCATTTTTTGCCGCCTTGCTCGAACCTTTGATTTACGGACGGCGTATCCAAAAACACGAAGTGTTTTTCGGGCTGACCGTTATAGCGGGCATCGGCTTGATTTACGGCATCAGTCATATCAGGTTTTGGGCCTTGGCGGCGGCTTTGACGGCGGCTTTTTTGAGTGCGCTTTTTTCGGTGTGGAACGGATTGCTCATCCGGCGTTATCCGGCGCGGGATTTGTCCTTTTTCGAACTGAGTTCGGGCTTTGTTTTGCTGAGCATCATCGTGCTCGCCACGGGGCATATTCCCCACCCTGCCGCCGTGCGCCCGCAGGACTGGCTTTGGTTGGTCATATTGGCTTGGGTGTGCACGTCCTACACCTTTACGGTCTCCTTGGATTTGCTACGCCATATCAATCCGTTCAGCTTGATGTTGGCCATCAATATGGAACCGGTTTACGGAATCATTTTGGCCTTGCTCGTGTTTGGCGAAAGCGAACGTATGCGACCCTCGTTTTATTTGGGCGCGGCGGTAATTATGGCCATTATCGTTTGGAATACTTATTTGAAAATGCAAGGAAAAACCAAAAGCGCCTCGTAATCGAAGCGCTTTGGATTCTAACCCCATATACCGTATCCCGGGCTAACGGCCGATTTTTTGAAAATAGGCCTTGTCGGTGGTTTCCAACATGAAAATATACACGCCCCGGCCCGGTAGTGTTAGCGAAGTTTCCTCATTTTCAATATCGATTTTTTCCACCAAGCGCCCGCACAGGTCATAGATAAACAATACGGGATCGCGCTCCATCAGTTGATGGGACACATACAATTTTTCCCCGCTGAAAACAAAGGGTTGAATACCTGCTTTCACCGTTTCCACCGGCAAAGTGGTGGATTGGAAACCATAGGTGCTGGCCGTGAGGTCGGCGCTTTGGCGGTTGCCGGCTTGATTGCGCAAAATGAGTTTAAAATCCAACAGTTGTGTGCCGTCGGGCAAAATGCCTTCGCCCGGAAAATTGTGTTGATTCAAATTAATCGTGCCCACGAATTTGTTTTGATTGCTATCCCAGGTGATGGTTTCCAACGTAGCGGCATCGTTCCAATCATCGTTATACTGCTGACCGATTTGCGGACTGGTTTGATTTTGGTCCACCCACATATAGATATAAATGGTGGCGTCACCCTGAGGGTCGTAAATCGAATAATCGCCGTTGGCTCCGTAGCTCAATTCGACTACGCCAGGCGAAACATTGGTAATGGTCAGTTGGGCATGCAATACCATACCCGAAAGACCCAATAAAAGCACAAGTAATTTTCGTTTCATAGCAACAAAATTTTTAAGGTTGAACAATTAATTTCATAGTTTTTTGCCCCGCATTGCGCTGCACTTTGACCGAATAAATACCGGGCATCAGGTTTTGTAACCTTATGACCGTATTGGCAGAAATATTTTCCGTGGAAATCAGCATTTTACCCGAAATATCATAAATCTCCAAACGGTCGGCCGGTTCGGACAACATGATATAATCTCGGGAAGGATTGGGATACAAATACATCGTAGGCAGCGAAACCGGTTTAACGGCCATTTGTGTGGGCTGGTTACCGAAAATACGGTATTCGCCCGGGCCCAAAGTAATGGGGTCATTGGTATTATTTACCGTGACGGATGAATTATCCATCAAATTATACCAAGTACCCGTGTAAGGAAAATACGGAATAACATTGTGCTGAACCACATCGAAATTGGCTACAATAACCACATTTTTAAGCTGGCTGACCGGAATATTGTCATCCCAAATATAGATTTTGGGCGTATAATCACCCGAAGTAATGGCATAATCGCCCTTGAACACGGGTTCGAACTTTTTGAGTGCCATCATCCTTGCCCAGTCATTATAAATAGCACTGCGATGCGGGTCGTGCAACCAATCGTTGACCCATTGCGGTTGGGGTTTGGTTTCCAAACGACAATTGGGATCCACCGTGCCGTCGGAACAAGTATTGATGGATTGGTCCATACCCAAATCCGAGAAATGCCAAATCATTTTCGGCCCGGGAATCAGTAACGAAACGGCTCCCAAGGCACGCATGCGGAACAGCGCCGTGTTCAAATCCGTAACATCGTGCGAGGCATTGGAACTGTTTCCGTATTGCAAGGCCTTGTACATAATGCGTTCTTCGTCATGACTTTCGAAAAATCCCACAAGTCGTTTGCCTGCGAAGTTATGCGCCGAATGACCCATACCCGAAATGTCGCGGTTGCCGGATTGGCCCATCAGCAATTCACCGTAAGAATCATTGTTTCGCCCCCAAAGCATAATGCCTTTGCCTTCGTTCAAACGGTAATCGGCCCATGTTTGCTCTTCCTGTGCATTGCCCAGGTGTTCGAATATGACGTAGCTATCGGGATCAATGCTCCAAGTATAATCCGCATAATGCTTCAAAATGTCCACGCGATCCTGCTGATAGCTGTTGGTGCAAGCTTCGTCGCCCGGGCTGCAATTCTGCGTAAATCCTTTGGTCAGGTCCCAACGGAAACCGTCCACATGGAAGGTTTGAATCCAATGCCGGATTACCCGTTCGGTATAATGCTGTGTGTAGGGCGAACTGTGGTTCAAATCGTAATCGATGCCATAGGCATGGGTGGCCTGCTGATTAAAGTAAGGATTATCGCTTGCCGGCGGCCCCCAACCGTCGCCGTCGGGGTCGGACATCCACATGCGCTCCATGGGATTGCGCCCCGTGGCGTGGTCCAAAGCAATGTCCAAAATGACGGCAATGCCATGTTGATGAAACACATCCACCAGTTCCTGCAATTTTTCCTTGGGGCCGTAAAATTTGTCCAACGCCATGTGAAAGGCCGGATTGTAACCCCAACCCAAATTACCTTCAAATTCCATAACGGGCATCAATTCGATGGCCGTAACATGCAGGTTGGCAAAATAATCCACCCTATCGATTAAATCCTGAAATGTGCGCGTGGAATCAAAATCACGAATAAGCACTTCGTAAATCAACAAATCTTCCTTGGCCGGACGTGTATATCCGGCATCGTGCCAAACGTAAGGCGTTTGCCCTGTTTTCAAAACCGTAACTTCACGCTCCTGACCCCAAGGATATTCGGGCATATTCGGGTAGTGGGAAGCCGGAATATACGGGTCATCGTAGGGCGAAAGCACCAAGGTGGAAAAAGGATCGGCCGTCTTGACCAACTTCGGCGAATCCGTAGGCGGATTTTGGTCGGCCACCCAATATTGATAAGTGTAGGCCGAATCGGGTACCAATCCCGTAATTTCCACCCAAAATTTATCCGAAACGGGGTCTTTTTTCATCGCATAAGCATTCCCGGGCTGCCAATTGTTGAAACTGCCCGCCACATAAACAAAATCCTTCCCCGGCGCCGTCAAAACCAAGGTGGCTTTTCCCGTATCGTTGGCATCGTAATTAATTCCGTCGTCCAGTCCGGCCGGCATGTTTTGCGAAACGGTATTATCGACCAAAATCATAAAATGCTTGTGAATCTCGTGCGAACCCTGGGTTACCACCAGTTCGCAATATTGATTTTCGGTCAGATTCTGGAATAAATATCCGTTATAAAAATTGGTATTGTGCTGCGAATGAATAAGTGTTCCGTTGGCGTAAAGGTCATAGTCGGCATTGCCATTGGTGTTCTGCGCAAGGATTTGCGTACCCCCGCCATTGTCCACCAAAATCACTCCCGAATCATCGGGATTAATCATCGTAACCTGAAACGCTCCCACATTAAGGATAAAATCCTGACAACCGTTGTCCTTGTATTCCTGTGAGCCGTCTTCGTTTCGGAAAACCATGCCCATTTTGGTCATTTGTGCAGCTTCGGTGTCCGAGAGTCCGAAATAGGTTTTGGGCGTAATGGTAATGCTCCATGTTCCGTCGCCGTTATCGGTCATTTCGCCCACGCCGTCGTCCTGGCCCCAATTGCCCACCACATGCATCCAAGGATTGTTGTCGTCGCCAATTCCGGCGTGCATATACACTTTGTTCGGATTGTTCAAGTGATTGCAATCGGTGGCGGTGGTGTTTTCGTCAATGGTAATGGTAACGGGTTGGTCCACCTCGATGGGACTGGGAACCGTAACCACCGCTTGACCGAAGAGGGACAAACTCCACCCAATTAGTCCGAAAAATAAAAATGTTTTTTTGTTCATCGTATATACTTTTTATTCCATTTCATTATTGGGAGCGCACTAACAAATAGGCACTTTCAATGGTAACATGGTCGCCCTGATTGGGATTTTCCATCCAAGCGAACAAATGAATTTCATAGGCATGCGTACCGGCATTCCAGGGCCGCCAATCGCTTGTGGCCACCCCGCCGGTTTGTGTGGAAGCAAAAACGCCGAAATCGGTCCAAACAATGGGCCAATCTTCGTGCGTATCATCATGGGCACGCAATTGGAAACGTGCCGAGCCCTGAATGGACGAATAACGGATAACCAATTTTACTTCCAAATTTCCTTGGCTGTTGAAAAAAATAGGTTCCAATGCGGCATCGTAACCCGAAACATCTTGTCCGTTGCCTGTGGTTACATTCACCTGATTGTTGTCGATGCAAATCACGTGGACGTTTTTGGTTTGCGGGACCAATTTAATCCATTTGTTTCCATCAAAAAAATAAAATCCCGTTCCGTCGCCACCGGTCAGGGAAGCATTGGTATTGTAAACGAGCAAACCCGTAGCCGCCCTGTTTGTTCCGTCAAGGGTGGTATCGGAAACATTGTTCAAGGCCACACGGGGGATCAACATCCCCTTGTCGGTGGCCGACACATCCAATTGCGCCGAATTGTCGGGCGTGCCGCCAATGCCTACCTGGGCATAGAATGCCAAGGATAGGAACAATAATGATATGAAAAAATATTTTTTCACGTTGATTATAAAAATCCGGCCGGCCTTTTCATTCCGGCCGGAATAGGTTTACTGCCAAGCAAGAATTTCAATCGTAGGCGGACTTACCGTGAAATCCACCGTGATATTGTAAGTCCCGGCATTGACGGGAATATTGGCACCGTTGGCTTCGAGGGTGCCGTCGTTGCCGTCGTCGCCGTAATTATTGGCCCAATCGTCGTTGAGCCGGATTTTGATTTCACCGGCCGACAAATCCACGCCGTTCAAATACCACCGGCCGGGATGCGTGCCGAAATCGGGCAAAAATTTAATGTCGGGCCCGTTCCAACCGTTGGGCGTGGCACTTCCCACCAAGCCCCACAAATCACGCGGCTCGATGGTATAGGTGCCGTGGTTGAAGTCCACGGTGATGATATAATTACCTGCCGCAACGGGAATATTGGCGCCATTGGCATCCAAAGTGCCGTCGGCCCCGTCATCGCCGAAATTGGTCGTCCAATCGTTGTTGAGCCGGAATTTTATTTCGCCGTTGGTCAGGGTTACGGCCGCCTTCCAATTGTCGCCATAGGGGTTGTAGTGTAATGCCAAATCGGGACCGTTCCAACCGCCCGGCGTGGCACTGCCCACAATACCCCAAAAATAGGACTCGATGGTGTAGGTCATATTATTGAAATCCAAGGTAATTTTGTAGTAGCCGGCCGAAACGGGAATATTGGCGCCATTGGCATCCAAAGTGCCGTCGCCGTTGTCGTCGCCGTAGTTTTCGGTCCAATCGTTGTTTTTCCTGAACTTGATTTCGCCCGACTTCAACCGCACATAAGCTACGATAACGCCTTGGGTCGATGTCCGGTAAAACGGCAAATCGGGAATGGGTGCTCCTGACCATCCGCCGGGTGTGGCACTTCCCACCACACCCCATTCGGTGGATAAATCCAAAACCGACGAATAAGGCGTAACCCGTAGTGTCATCACTTGCGACGAAACGGATTTGCTATCGCTTAGTTTGCCCACCACTTTGATTTCCACATCGGCCGGTTGTCCGGCTTGCAGGCCCAGCGTGAGTAATTTATTGTTCAATGCTTCGCCCTTGAAGGTGTAGGACAAATCCGTTCCCACGCTCACGGTTTGGGCGGAGGCGAAATTATTGCCCGCCACATCCAACAGGATGTTATACGTGATTGCCGCCGGAAAACCGACATCGGGCTTGTCCCACGAAACGGTCAACACATCATTATCAGCCAAACTATCGGCCAAAATCAATTGTACCGTGGATAATCGGGCCTGGATTTTCGCGTCGGGATTGAGCGTTACGAATTCCCGTTTTTCACAGGAAAAGACCATCATCAATCCCGTAAATATCAATAAGGATTTAAGCCAAATATTTTTCATAATCAATCTTTTTAGAAATTAATATCCCGGATTTTGATGCAAATTCGGATTGACCGACAAGGCATTGGGCGGCAAGGGGAACAGTTTACGATAATCGTCCACCGCCGTTCCGTTGGGGTCGTTGCCCTTGAAGGGCCATAGGTAAGAACCCGAAGTAAAATATCCGTAACGTATCAAATCCGTCCGGCGCAATCCCTCCCAATAGAGTTCACGCGAACGTTCGTCGAGTATAAAATCCAGGGTTAAATCGGCGGCCGTAATATTGCCGCTGGTATCGCCATAGGCGCGTTCGCGCAACTCGTTGATTTTGTCCACCGCGGTAGCCACACTGCCTCCGCCTCCGCGAAGAACGGCCTCGGCATAATTCAGGTATATTTCGGCCAAACGGATGAGCGGCAGGTCGGTATCGACAAAATTGCCCGAAGGGTCGCTGCCGGGCGTTCCGTCGGATTTGATGTTTTTGAATTTGGTTACGGCATAACCGTCGTTAAAATTGGTAACATCGGATATTTCCAAACTTTGACCCTGAGTAAAGAACATGGCCCGGCTGTCGGTATGAAAGGGCTGAATCACATAGGTCAAATTGCCCAGATCCATTTCCACATAGTAGGTTCCGTCGGCCGGAATGGCAATATTGGCTCCGCCGGGTTCGAGCGTGCCGTCGGCTCCGTTGTCGCCGTAATTTTGTCCCCAGTCTTCGTTGTAGCGGAATTTGATTTCGCCCGCCGTCAATTGCACATAAACCGCATAGCGGTTTCCACCCAAATCATGCATTTCCACGTCGGGGCCGGTCCAACCGTTGGGCACCGAACTTCCCACAATGCCCCAATCCGTAAGCGGGCCCAAGGCATTGTTGAGCGCACTCAAATCCACACTGAATTTATTGACCAAATTTTTGGTGGTGCGCAAGCCGTACCAACCGCCGTTGATACCGAAATCGGCCGGATTCATTTGTCCGCCCACGGCGGCATGTACCAAAAAAGTGGTTCCGCCCCAGGTTTGGGAATGTAATCCGTCGAAGTTGAGTCCGAAAATGATTTCGTTTTGCGCGCCGTTGGTATTATTGTCGGCCAGGAACAATTCATCATAGGCCGAACCGTTTCCGTTGGCATCGTTGGTATTGATGCTGTATGTAGAATTCATCACCTTTTCGGAATAAATCACACAATCATTGTATCGCGGTGTGCCGATAAAACTCTCGGCATTCAAATACAAGCGCGAAAGTAAGGCCCAAGCCGCCACGCGGTCAACCCGACCGTATTCGTTGGCCCCGCTGGGTTTGAGTTTATCTTGTATATCCAACAATTCGTTTTCGACAAATTGGAATATTTCCTGCCTTGACGCTTGCCGGGGCAAATCGGTGGTTACATGCGTTACCAACGGAACGCTTCCGTATAAATCCATCAGGTTATAGTAGGCATAAGCCCGGATAAAACGTGCTTCGGCAATGAAAGATTTCACTTCGGGATCATCGGCCAGCGCTTGTGCATTTTCGATAAACGAATTGGCGAACGAAACCGTTTGGGCCAAGCGGTAATACATGGCATCGGTAAAATCATTGCCTGCGGCCCAATACATACCGTGCAAATCCTGCAAGCCCGGGTCGCCCCAAGCAATGACGGCATGGTCGGTGGTGAGTTCGTTCAGATTGAACAACATCCGGCTGAATTGCGAAAAACCCTCATCAATATCCGAAATATCGGGCTGGCCCGCCGGACCTTGCTGTCCCGTCAAGGCCAAGCTGGCATACACTTTGGCCAAGGCGCGTTTGGCCTGTTGGGCATTGGCAAACACATCCTTTTCGGTAAAACTGTCCGGATCGATAGGGTCCTGATTCAAATCCTTGTGACAAGCCGTCACAAGTAATCCCAATGATAAAATCAACCAAAAGAAATATAGGCGTTTCATAATTTACATTTTAATAATTCACACTCAATCCGAAGGTAAACATCCGCGGACGCGGATAAAAATTATTGTCGATTCCGCCGGCAATTTCGGGGTCGATGCCGCGGTAACGGGTTAGCACGGCCACATTTTGCATGCTGGCAAACATTCGCATACGCAGGTGTTTGGAAATTTCCGGGAAACGATAGCCCAGCGTAATATTGTCCACTTTGAAAAAGGAGGCGTCTTGCACGTAATAATCGCTCAACAAATTGGTTTCGGTATAATTTTGAAAATGCGTGTTGTAGTAATCGGTATGAATATTGGTCAAATAGGGTCTTCCGGTCAGGTTGGCCGGAATGGATTTGCTACTGGCCACATTGTTATACATATAATTTCCGATGCTGGCTCGCGTGCTTACCGAAAAATCGAAGCGTTTATAACGAATCGACGTGCTCAATCCCATCAATACGTCGGCATAAGGATCTTTGAACAAATATTTGTCGTCGCTGTTAATTACCCCGTCGCCGTTGCGATCCACATACACGCCTTCGATAGGATTGCCGTCGGCATCGTAAACCTGTTGATAGACGTAGAAACTATACGGAGCGGCACCTTCGGTATGACGTTGAACCGTATTGCCCACGCCGCCTTCGATACCGCCTACTTCCTGATCGAAAGGCATATAGGTAATTTCGTTATGATTGATGCCCAGGTTGTAGTCCACACGCCAATTCAGGTCGGGCTTTCGCACCACGTAGGCACCCAAGGTCAATTCCCAACCGCGGTTGAGCATATTTCCCACGTTTTTTTCGACCCGGTTGCCGAAATTGGTAAACGGATCCACCAGGGCCCATATAATCAAATCATCGGTTTGTTTCCGATACCAGTTCAACGAACCGAAAAAGCGGTGTTCCCATAACGAGAAATCCAAACCCACATTGGTGGTTTTGCCCACTTCCCAACGCAAATTCTTGTTGACCGGTTCGGGACGGTAGGTTTGGTAAAACGTATTACCGAACTGATAACCGGCCGTGGAAGTGCTGATTTGGTAACGCGTCAGGTATTTATAGGGCGCCAAACCGTTTACATTACCCACAGCACCATAGCCCAAACGTAGTTTGAGTTCGTCGAAGGGCGTATTTTCCATGAATTTTTCCTTGTGGATGTTCCAGGCCAAGGCAAAAGACGGGAAAAGTCCCCACCGGTTGCGCGGATTAAGCAAGGACGAAGCATCGGCCCGAAGGGATGCCGTGAGCAAATATTTTCCACGGTAGCCGTAATTCAATCGAGTGAAGTATGACAGCAAGACCTCGCGCGAAAGGTCGATTTTGTTATAATCGGGATTGTCGTGTTGGAAAGCATAATCATCGTAGAAATCACTGGAATAATCGAACATTTGATAGGAATAACCGGCCATCCATTTCAACGAATGATTTTTCCATTTGGGATGATAAGTGATGTAAGTATTGAGCAATTTATTGGTTTGGGCGTTTTTGTAATAATTGTGAATACCTTGCCACGAAGCATCCGATGTGGGCATTTGAGCCGACACAATGGTATGTCCTTTGCTGAACGAGCGATCCAATCCCACATTCAAAGTGGCCGTAAGGGCCTTAAAAAAGGGCAAAGTAAAATCGGCCATGGCATTGCCGATAAAGCGTTTGACATAGGCATAATCATCGGTCAGTTCCACCAGGGCCACCGGATTGGTGGGGGCGAGGTTATATTGCAAGTTGGTATTGGGGTCGATCCAAGCGAAATAGCCTCCGAAAGGCGACGAAGCATCGTAAACCGGCTGCGTGGGGTCGAAAACGATGGCGGCACCGATGGCTCCGCGGTTACCGAAATGATTGACCGTGTAATTACCCTGGGCATTGAGTTCCAAGCGCAAGTTTCCTTTCCAAAATTCCGGCACCAAATTCAGGGCTACGGTCGAACGTTGGAAATTATCGTTACGAAGAATACCGTCGTGGTTCAAATGCCCCAGCGACAGGCGCACCGGAATACCCATGAGTCGTCCCGAAGCGTTGAAATGATGATCCACCCCGTTGGCCGGCCGGAAAATTTCCCGCTGCCAATCGGTTTGTGCATTACCCAAAAGCGCAATGGCCTGCGCATCACCGGTGTCGTTGACCAATTGGCTGAATTGCAAACCGTTCATCACGGGCACAAAGGAAACGGGCATGGCACCGGTGTATTTGACCGAATAATCGAAACGGAAACGCTTGCCCTTGGCTTTTTTGGTGGTAATAAGGATAACGCCGTTGGCCGCCCGTGAGCCGTAAATAGCCGTGGCCGAGGCATCTTTGAGCACCACGATGCTTTCGATGTCGTTGGGATCAATGGCATTGAGCGGATTTCGTTCGCCGCCGATACCGCGCCCCAAGGGAATACCGTTGACCACAAACAAGGGCTCATTGGTCAAGGACAGGGAACTCAGCCCGCGAATATAAATGCTGGCTCCTTCGCCGGGCGCACCCGAAGGCGCAATGGTGGTAACGCCGGCCACCTTGCCGGTAATCAAATTCTGCACGCTGGTAACTTCGCCTTGGGCAAAATCTTTGGCCGTCAATTTGTCCACCGCACCGGTGAGGTCTTCCTTTTTGGCCGTTCCGTAACCCACAACCACCACTTTTTTGAGTTGTTCGGCTTTGGGTTGCATACGCAAATTTATCACCGGGCCGGTTACTTTCACTTCACGGGTTTGGTAGCCCAGGTATTTGAAAATCAATACCGCTTGACGGGGAACATTTCGCAGCGTGTATTTACCGTCGAAATCGGTTACGGTGCCCGTTTTCGTGTTTTTGACCATCACTTCCACGCCCGGAAGCGGGTCGCCGGTTTCGGCATCGGTAACCGTTCCGCTCACCGTGGTCCATTGGGCCGCAAGCCCCATGGGGAGCAACAGGCCCAATAGCAGCAATATCCGTTTGGATTTTTTCATGATTACATGTTTTTCGTGTCAAACCAAAGTTTGTCGGGGTTCAAAGGAAAGCGCTCGTTCGCACTTCAATTGTAAGTTAGCCGGATTTATTTTTAAAAAAACTGATGAAAATCATAATTGTATTACGAAAACGTTTTCGTAAACAATTTTTTTGGATTAAATTGCCTTCGAAATATCCGGGTTAAGCGAGAAAACACGTTCGTCTCACCCGTAAAAAAAATGCGCCAGGGATAGGAGCTGTATGAGCCGACGGGGCGGATGTGTTTTTGCGCCGGTGCCGGGGGCTCGCAGCGCAAGAGACCGCGGCGCCGGCGATGCAAAAACCACCGCACCCGAGGCGAATAGAAGCGGATAGCCCGGTGGCCGCCACGTGAGGAACGGCAAGCGGGAGGGCGCTCCGCCGGCCGAAGCGCTTGCCGAGCCGCCGCCGCGGCGCCGCAGGCGCCGGCATTTTGGCCGCAGGCCAAAATGCTGCGGGCATCCGCCCGCCGGCGGCGGCCCGAACGTGTGCGGCCAGGCGCCCTGAAAAAGAAAAATATGAAAAAAGTTACACTCAAAAGCATAGCCAAAGCCCTGGGCGTGTCGGTATCCACCGTGTCCAAAGCCCTGAAAAACAGTCCGGAAATCAGTCCGCGCACCCGCGAGCGCATCCTGGAATATTGCCGGCTGCATCACTACGAACCCAACCGGATGGCCTTGGGATTGCGCCACCGCAAAACGGGCATTATAGGCGTGATTGTGCCGCAAACGGGACATTACTTTTTTTCGCGCGTGATCACCGGCATTCAAAAGGTGGCCGAGGCGGCGGGTTATCGCGTGCTCATCGCGCATTCCAATAACGAAACGACGGCCGAAGCGGAATGGCTGCGGCTTATGGGCAACGGCTATACCGACGGCGTGCTTCTTACATTGGCCAAGGAAACGCTCCAACGGGGTGATTTCAGGCATTTCCTGCCGTGGATCCAACGCGGATTTCCCTTGGTGTTTTTCGACCGCTATCCCGAAAAACTTCCCGTCAGCGCAGTGATTATCAATGATACGGAAGCCGGACGGCGGGCAACCGAACATCTGTTGGGCATCGGCAAACGGCGGCCGGCACTGATTACCACGCCCGTATATCTTTCGGTGGGCTACCGGCGCGAGTTGGGATTTCGCCAAGCCCTGAAAAAGCACGGATTGCGGGTGGACGAAAACCGTATTTTGCGCATCGACGAACGCAAGCCCCTGCTAGCGCAAATACAAGGGCTTTTCCGGCTCAATCCCCCACCCGACGCCATTTTCGGGGTCAACGAACAATATGCCGCCACCGCCCTCAACCTGGCCCGTCAAATGGGGATGGACATTCCCGGCGACCTGGCCGTAATCGGCTTTTCCGACGGCATGATTGCCCGCCACACCTATCCGCCGCTCAGCACGGTGGTGCAGCACGGTTTTCGCATGGGGCAAACGGCGGCCGAACTCCTGTTTTCCCACATCCGCGCCGGCGAGACGCCTCCCGAACCGCAAATCAAAATCATTGATACCGACTTGGTGGTGCGCGGTTCCACGGGTTCCCATCCCGTTCCGGTGGCGGATGGTTTTTAGGGCGCCTCCCCGCTCTCGTTCTTGCAGCGCATTCACGAGGCGGGGTCGGGCTGTCCGCTTAAATTCGCCTCGGGCTGCTCCGGCATTTCGGCGCTACGCGCCTCCGCGGTGCGTGGGGCTTCCTGCTGGTCGCCTCCGCCCGCGGGAAATGCTCGGGCAGCCCGTCGGCTCATACCGCTCCCATCCCTGGCGCATGTATCCGAAATCCGGTTATAAAAAATTTTTTACCTTTGCCATAGGGTTTAAAGGAAATCGTTCCGCACTTCGGGCATAATGCATTATGTCCGCAATGATTTTTTTAATCGCATCTTTCACGGTGCATCAAAACGTGCGGAATGGGAAAAAAACATCTTTCTGTCGGCCAAATCCTCAACATGAGCGTGGGCTTTTTGGGTATCCAATTCGGCTTTGCCCTGCAAAATGCCAACGTGAGCCGGATATTCGAAACCCTGGGTGCCAAAATAGACCAAATTCCCATCCTTTGGATTGCGGCTCCGCTCACCGGACTGGTGGTACAGCCGGTCATCGGTTACCTGAGCGACCGCACGTGGACCCGGCTGGGCCGGCGGCGCCCTTACTTCCTGGCCGGTGCCGTCATGGCTTCCCTGGCCCTGGTGGCCATGCCCAACGCTTCGGCTCTGTGGATAGCCGCCGTGCTCCTTTGGATGATGGATCTTTCCATCAACGTGTCCATGGAACCCTTCCGGGCCTTTGTGGCCGACAACCTGCGCGAAGAACAACGCAACCTGGGTTTTCTGGCCCAAAGTTTTTTTATCGGTATCGGTGCTGTGGCCGGCTCGCTTTTGCCCTGGCTTTTGGAACATCTGTTCCACGTGCCCAACACCGCTCCGCCGGGGCATATTCCCCTCACGGTCAAAATTTCGTTCTATGCAGGCGCCGCGGTATTTC
Source organism: Flavobacteriales bacterium (assembly GCA_015494775.1). GTDB lineage: Bacteria > Bacteroidota > Bacteroidia > Flavobacteriales > Flavobacteriaceae > JAADED01. The sequence continues at coordinate 13,615 of WGAP01000046.1, forward strand.
TGGCCGCCATCCTGTGGACCGTGATTACCACCAACGAATACCCGCCCGACGAACTCATCACCAACGAACAAAACCAAACGGAAACAGAACCTGCCGAACAAAAGCAATTTTACACGGCCGCCCTTGTGCTCGGTGCATTGGGTACTGCTGCTATTTCAGCTAATTCAACCTATTGGCAAGATTGGGGCGTATCTTTGCTGGGCGTCGGATTGGTGGTCGCCGCACTTTTGTTTTACGGCGGCGGACTTCTACGCAACTTCCGTCCCGGAAATGCGCTGGTAACTATTGCTTCCGATATGCTGCGCATGCCCCGCACCATGCGTCAATTGGCCTGGGTACAATTTTTTACCTGGTTCGGGCTCTTTGCCATGTGGATATACACCACGGCCAGCGTAACCCGTCATATCTATCATACCACGGATACATCAAGCGCCGCCTACAATGAAGGGGCCAACTGGGTGGGTGTGCTTTTTACCGTTTATAACGGCGTGGCGGCCTTTGTGGCCGTCTTTGGTCTTCCGCAAATGGCATATATGGCGGGACGTAAACGCACCCATGCCCTTGCGCTGAGTTTGGGTGCCTTGGGATTGGCGGGATTTCTGCTTGTCCGGGATCCCCATCATTTGATTTACCTGATGATAGGCGTCGGCATTGCGTGGGCGTCCATCCTTTCCATGCCCTACGCCATGCTGGCCCGCGTATTGCCGGCCCGGAAGATGGGCTACTATATGGGGGTCTTCAATTTTTTTATTGTCATACCCCAATTGATTGCCGCCACGATTTTAGGGCTAATGGTCAAAAAACTTTTCCACGGCGACCCGCTCTATGCCCTGGTTTTGGGCGGTGCTTCCATGCTCGTTGCCGCCCTGCTAACCCTCAAAGTAAACGAAAACGATGCATGACAAAGCCGTTATTTTCGACCTGGACGGCGTCCTGACCGATACGGCCCGGTATCATTACCGCGCCTGGAAATCCCTGGCGGATGAACTGAACATTCCGTTCAATGAGCAGTTAAACGAACAGCTTAAAGGCGTCAGCCGTCAAAAATCCCTGGATATTATCCTGAAAAATGCCGGGTTGCATTTGAGCGATGAACAAAAAATGAAACTGCTGGAACAAAAAAACCGGCTTTATCTGCAATTCATTGCCAACCTGGGCCCTAACGACCTTTTGCCGGGCATCGACCGACTTCTTCCGACCTTGAAAAAGGAAGAAATTCCCTTGGCCGTGGGTTCGGCCAGCAAAAATGCCCGCCGCGTGTTGGATGCCCTGGGCATTGGCTGCTATTTCGATGCCATTGTTGACGGTCATGCGGTAATGCATCCCAAGCCTCATCCCGAGGTTTTCCTCAGAACCGCCCGTATGCTGGGCATTCCGCCCGGACGTTGCATCGTTGTCGAAGACGCCCGGGCCGGCATCGAAGCCGCCAAAAGGGCCGGCATGAAAGCCATTGCCGTCGGAGCATCGGAAAACTTTCCCGAAGCCGATGCATCCGTTCCCGATACGCAATCACTGACTTACGATTTCCTAAAAGCATTCCTATGAAGAAACCAAGCAAACCACCCATCATCCATCATCCCTGGAAAATCATCACCGACCGGTTTGATCCTGCTTTTATCCCGGCCTACGAAAGTATTTTCAGCATCGGAAACGGCTATATGGGTCAGCGTGCCAATTTTGAAGAGGATTATTCGGGACCGCATCTGCAAGGTACATACATAGGCGGAATTTATTACCCCGACAAAACCCGTGTGGGCTGGTGGAAAGTGGGTTACCCCGAATATTTTGCCAAGGTGCCTAACAGTCCCAACTGGATTGGTATTCACATCCAAGTGGGCGACGAAATTTTGGATTTGGCCAAGGGACAAGTAACGGATTTCCGTATGGAATTGGATATGCAAACCGATGTTTTGACCCGGGAACTTAGCTTTCGTTTCCCTTCGGGAAAAGACATCTGCATCCAAAGCCAACGTTTTATCAGTATGCACACCAAGTCCCTGGGCGTCATTCGATATCGCATTACTCCGATAAATTTCGATGAAACAATAAAAATTTCTCCCTACCTCGACGGCGGCATAAAAAACAGCGACGCTAACTATGGCGAATATTTTTGGGATGTTCAACAAATCCTTACAGGTCAAGACCATGATGCTTACCTGATTGCCGAAACCCGCAAAACCCGTTTCGGCGTATGCACCGGCATGCAAAATCGATTCTATGTTAATGGCAAAGCCATTACTCCACCGAAAATTACGATTAAATCCGACAAAAAAATCACTTTTGATTATTCCATCCCGCTCCGCCAAGGCGACATATTGATTTTGGAAAAATATGCCGTGGTAACCCACACTTTAAATTATCCGTATGATCAATTGCAGGACGAAAACCGGGAAATCCTGAAAAAAGCGGCCGGTAACGGATGGGAAAAACTTTTGCAAAATCATATCAATGCCTGGAAAAAAATATGGGAAACGGCCGATGTTCAAATCCAAGGTGACGTGGCCGCCCAGCAAGGCATTCGGTATAATATTTTACAACTCAATCACACCTACACCGGCCACGACCCGCGGCTCAACATCGGCCCCAAGGGATTTACGGGCGAAAAATACGGCGGAGGAACTTACTGGGACACCGAGGCCTTTTGCCTGCCTTTTTATCTGGGCACCAAAAACAAGGAGGTGGCCAAGAACCTACTCCTTTACCGTTTCCGTCATCTTCCCAAGGCCATCGAAAACGCCGAAAAACTGGGCTTTTCGGGCGGTGCCGCTCTTTACCCCATGGTTACCATGAACGGCGAGGAAAGTCATAACGAATGGGAAATTACCTTCGAAGAAATTCATCGCAACGGTGCTATTGTTTACGCCATTTACAATTATGTCAACTATACGGGCGACGAAAGCTATATCCGTGATTACGGCATGGAAGTAATGATTGCCATTGCCCGCTTTTGGGCGCAGCGTTTCGGCTTTTCCAAACCCAAAGGAAAATATGTTCTTCTGGGCGTTACCGGTCCCAACGAATACGAAAATAATGTCAACAACAACTGGTACACGGCCTACATCGCCCGGTGGAATTTGGAATACACACTCGATTGGATAGAACGCTTGCGTATCGAACATCCCGAACATTGGAAACGAATTGAAAAACTGACAGGCCTCCGTCCCGACGAAATACAGCATTGGCGCGAATTGTCGGCCAACATATATTTTCCCTATGACCCGGAGCGTCAAATCTATCTGCAACAAGACGGATTTTTGGACAAGGAAATCCGACCCGCTTCAACAATCCCCGACGAGCAACGCCCGATCAACCAACATTGGTCATGGGACCGGATACTACGTTCCTGTTTCATCAAACAAGCCGATGTGCTTCAAGGGATGTATTTCTTCGAAAATCATTTCACCCGCGACTCGTTAAAACGCCATTTCGATTTCTACGAACCACTCACCGTTCACGAATCCTCTTTGTCGCCATGTGTGCATGCCGTGCTGGCTTCCGCCTTGGATATGGACCAAAAGGCCTACGAACTTTACCTGCGCACCGCCCGCTTGGATTTGGACGACTACAATGCCGAAGTGCACGAAGGCCTTCACATCACCAGCATGGCCGGCACGTGGATGGCCGTGGTGCAAGGTTTCGGGGGGATGCGCACCTTTGACGGTCAACTTTCGTTCCGGCCCAAGTTGCCGAAGGCATGGACATCGCTCGGTTTTAAAATCAACTATCGCGATAGGTTGCTTCGGGTGTACATTACGAGACAAAGCGTAAAAATCGAAAACCTTTCGGATAAACCCGTCCGCTTTCGTTTGTTCGAAAACGAAATTCACCTCCCCGGCGGGGAACACACCGAATTATCCTTTCAAAAACACAATGCATGAAACCTTATGCAGGCATACTGCTATTGGTATGGATGACGTCTCTCGCTCGGGCGCAATTCCAACGTGTCGAACCGCCTTTTTGGTGGGCGGGCATGCCCGTTGACACCCTCGAAATTATGTTTTACGGACGGAATGCCGGGGAAATGAATATTACATCACCCGATGCCCGAATCATCAGGCAAATACATCCGCCCAATGCCCGTTATTTGTTGGTGGATATTGATACCCGTCATTTGAAACCGGGAACAATTCATTTCTTTTTTGAAAATAATAAAGGAAAAAAATTTCGCTACGATTATCCTGTCAAACAACGAACCGATACATCACGTCATCCCTGTGGATTCGATAGCGGTGATGTGATTTACCTGCTGATGCCCGATCGCTTTGCCAACGGAAATCCGGCTAACGATAACCATCCGTCAATGGCCGAAAAGGCCGAACGAACCAATCCCGGTGGGCGCCATGGGGGTGATTTGGAAGGAATTATCCGGCATTTGGACTATCTGAAAGATTTGGGCATTACCACCCTGTGGCTCACTCCCGTGTTTACCGACAACGAACCGGTTTATTCCTATCACGGCTACGCCGCAACCGATTATTACAACATCGATCCGCGACTGGGAACCAATGAAGATTACCGCCGTTTGGTCATAGCCACCCACCGGCAAGGACTCAAAATCATTATGGATTATGTTACCAACCATGCCGGACTTCACCACTGGTGGGTCCAAGACCCGCCTTATCCGCAATGGATTCACCGATGGCCGGACGATTCAACAGGGTTCAGGCGCAGCGGCTACCGCACCGAAAGCGTTTTCGACCCGCACGGAAGTCATGCAGACCGCCGGTCGGCCATTCGTGGTTGGTTCGACCGTTCCATGCCCGATTTGAATTTGGAACAACCGCAACTGTGGCGTTATTTGCTCCAAAACGCTCTTTGGTGGATTGAATATGCCGGCATCGACGGCCTGCGTATCGACACCTATCCCTACAATCCGCCCCGAGCCATGGCACAATGGGTAAAGGCACTGCGCAAGGTGTATCCACGGCTCGGCATCGTGGGTGAAACCTGGTTTCATCAATCGGGCCAAATCGCCCTGTGGCAAAAAAACAGTCCCGTAGCACGGGCAACCGGTTTTCCCGCCGCACTGCCCGTGGTCATGGATTTTACGCTTTATGATGCTATACGCCAAATGTTCGCCGAAAAACAACAAAATGGGAATCACGGCATGGCACGGGCTTACGAAAATTATGTCAATGATTTCCTTTATGCCCGGCCGCAAAATATCTTGGTTTTTGCCGGAAATCACGATGTTTCCCGCATACGTTCGGTTGTGAATAATGACTTCGACAAGTACAAATTGGCCCTTTGCCTGATATTATGCGGTCGTGGGATTCCCCAACTGTATTACGGAGACGAAATCGGTATGACCGGACGCAAAGAACAAGGCGACGGTTATTTGCGTAAAGATTTTCCCGGCGGCTGGCCCGGCGACACGAACAATGCCTTTTCGCCCGACGGACGAACCGCCGATCAAAAACAATATTTCGATTTTACTCGGCATCTCCTGCACATCCGAAAGAATTCACAGGCCCTGCGCTACGGAAAAATGCTTCAATTCGCCCCGCAAAACAATGTCTATGTGTTTTTCCGTCAAACGCCCGGCGAACAAATCATGGTGGTCGTCAACAATAGCAACCGCGCTCAAAACCTGAAACTCGACCGTTTTTCCGAAGTCCTTGGTGCCAATGCCTCGGGCAAAGAACTTTTGACCGGACGACAGATAAAACTTTCCGGTTCCTTGCACATTCCGTCCGAAACCTTTATGCTTATTCATATTAATTCCAAGCCATGAAATCAAAATGGTTATTCATATTATTCCCCATACTTTTCCTCGGTTCCTGCCGTAAAAATCAACAGCCGGACCGGAAAAATCCGTCGGAACTCCGCCTAGTTTCGCCGATTTACCTTCAACCGGACACCACTCGGATTATTTTGTCCGATTATATTCCGCATTTCACATCCGTACAAAAAATACATTCAAGCTCCCGGATAAAAATCATTTGGAGCCAGGACGCCGATACCGCTTTGATAATTGCCCGAAAAAACATTCGTCCGGTCGAAAATCTTCGCATTCACGCCGGTCGTCAATCCATCGATATTCCCTTGTTTCGCAGCACATTGCAGCAAATCACATTCCGCTTACCCGATTCGGAACATTATCATCAAGTAGCCATCAAAGCCGATTTTACGGGTTGGCAAAGCATCCCCATGCACAAGGAAAATAAGGTTTGGTCATATACCACCCTACTCGACCCGGGACAATATCCATATTTGTTCGTGGCGGATGGGCGCGAAATGCTCGACCCTGCCAATCCCGTTCATGTACCCAACGGTTTGGGCGGACAAAACAGCGTTTTGAATATTGATTTCAACAATGACAAACGCCCCCGTCTGGATTTCGGTCATATCCTTCCCCGTGGATTTAGTCTGATAGTTCAAAATCACACGGATAATATTCTGGTATATTTCGATAATCATTTCATTGAAAACAAAACCGGAATAACCGATGATTCGGTATATATTTCCTTGCCCAAAACCTTCACGGATTACCATTTTCTGCGTATTTATGCCTGTAACGACTACGGCCGAAGCAATGATTTGATTATTCCGCTCCACGATGGCCATATCATTACGAATAGCGACGAATTATCATCATCCGATTTCCGGAAAATGATTATTTACAACATTATGATCGACCGCTGGGCCGACGGGAATCCCGGCAATAACCGCCCCGTAGCGTCCGACAGTGTTTTGCCCAAGGTAAATTTCCACGGCGGCGATCTTTGGGGTATTGATAAGCATCTTCAATCGGGTTATTTCGACAGCTTGGGTGTCAATACGTTATGGATTTCACCCCTGATGCGCAATCCCGATGGCGCTTGGGGGCATTGGCCGCATCCGCCCACAAAATTTACGGGCTATCACGGTTATTGGCCCGTGTCCAACATCCATATCGATTCCCGTTTCGGTTCGGAAAAAATCTTACATCAATTACTCAACCATGCCCACGCGCGCGGGATGAAGGTCTTGCTGGACTATGTGGCCAATCATGTGCATAAATTACATCCGGTTTACCGGCAACACCCCGAATGGTTTACTCCGCTACGACTGCCCGACGGCACTTTAAACCTCCAAAAATGGGACGAACACCGGCTTACCACCTGGTTTGATACTTTCCTGCCCACCTTTGACTTTTCGCAGCACCGGGTGGTGGACGTCATGACCGACTCGGCCCTGTATTGGCTGAAAAATTATCCCCTTGACGGCTTCCGGCACGATGCCACCAAGCATATCCAAACCGATTATTGGCGCACTTTGACCCGTAAAATCAAATTACGCATCCCGCATCCCGTTTTTCAAATCGGCGAAACCTACGGGAGTCCGCAATTGATACGCAGCTATGTGGGTAGCGGCATGCTCGACGCTCAGTTTGACTTTAACCTCTATGATGCCGCCGTTCGCTGCTTTGCCATGTCGGGAAAATATGCCCCGGATTTGGCCGGTGCTATGAACGAAAGCTTGTTCTATTACGGCTGCCACCATTTGATGGGTAATATTTCGGGCAATCAGGACCGCGTCCGCTTTATCAGCTATGCCTCGGGCGATGTGCGTTTCGACGAAGACGGCAAACAGGCCGGATGGGAACGTCATATCACCGTAAGCAATGACACGGCCTACCGCCGTTTGGCCTTGCTTCACGCCTTCAATTTTTCGGTTCCCGGCATACCCGTTATTTACTACGGCGATGAATTCGGCATGCCCGGCGCCAACGACCCCGACAACCGCCGAATGATGCGCTTCGAAAACCGGTGGAATAAAGCTGAAAAGGAACTTTTCCACACCACTGCCCGCCTGGCCCGGATGCGTAGCCGGCACATGGCCTTACTTTACGGCACAACGCAAATCAAAGCCCGAAATAATTTATTGATAATCCGTCGCAAATACTTCAACGAAACCTACACCATACGCATCAATCCCAATCCCTTCGAAGTACAAAACCTGAAAGCTTACAGCTATGAAATACTTTGGCAATAAATTTATGTTTTTCGGATGGCTATTGTTTTTAATGAACATAGCTTGCAATAGCCCCGAACAAAAAAAAAACTTATCCCCTTCCCCCGCTCCACGACTATCGGACAGTCTGCTGGAAACGGCCGTGATTTATGAAGCCAACATTCGCCAATATTCACCCCAAGGCACTTTCCGTGCTTTTACCCGCGATATTCCCGTGCTTAAACAACTGGGTGTCAAAATCCTGTGGCTTATGCCCATTTATCCCATTTCGGAAAAACGTCGCAAAGCCACCGGCGATAAGTTCGTTAACCAAATTTTCGACCCCGCTCAACGCAAAAAATACTTGGGCAGTCCCTACGCCGTAGCCGATTATTATGCCGTTAATCCCGACATGGGCACCGAAAAGGATTTGTCCGAATTAATTCAAACGGCTCACAATAACGGCATGTTGGTTATTTTGGACTGGGTGGCCAATCATACGGGTTGGGACAATCCGTGGATATTCGAACATCCCGAATATTACACCCATAATGCCCGCGGCGAAATTACCGACCCGCTCAACCCCGACGGCTCATCCAAAGGTTGGAAAGACGTGGCCGACCTTAATTATGACAATCCCGGACTGCGCCGGGCCATGACCGATGCCATGACCTATTGGGTAAAGAAATTCGACATCGACGGATTTCGTTGCGACGTGGCCGGTGAAGTTCCCGTAGATTTTTGGCGTCAAGCCATTCATCGCCTTCGTCGCATCAAACCCCTGTTTATGCTGGCCGAAGCCTGGGAACCCGAATTAATGCACGACAGTTTGTTCGATATGTGCTACGGATGGGAAGCCCACTTCCTCCTGGCCGATATGTGCCGGGACCGTAAATCCGTAGCGGATTGGGACAATTATATCCGAAAAATCGACACACTTTACGAACCGGACGATATCTTGATGTATTTTACTTCCAACCACGACGAAAACAGCTGGAAAGGTACCGTTTACGAAACCTTTGGCGACGCTTGGGAATTGGCCGCCGCTCTTACCTACACCGTCAAGGGCATGCCTTTGCTATACAGCGGTCAGGAATACGGACTTAACCACCGGTTGAAATTTTTTGAAAAAGACAGCATTCCGAAAAAACGCGGACATGAATTTGCCCTTTACCGGAAATTGGGCCGACTCAAAAATACTTATCCGGCCTTGAACGGCGGAAAACATCCCGCCGCCTACCGGCGATTGAACTGCAACAATCCGCATATTCTTGTTTTCGAACGGCAAAAAGACGGCAAACGACTCATTTTTGCCGGAAATTTCTCCGCCCAAGACCAAGGTTTCAGGGTGGAAATCCAAGGTGCGTTCCACGATGCCTTTTCGGGTGATACCATTAGATTCGACCGTCATCCCCAAGTCAACCTCAAACCCTGGGACTACCGGATATGGATACAATAAATGACCGCTACATCCTCATTGCCGACGGCGGTTCCACCAAAGCCGACTGGCGGCTATTGGGCCCGGACGGAAAAAGGGCGGCCGATTTTCAAACACCGGGACTTAATCCCGAAATCCTTACCGACGAACAAATCCGCAGGCGGCTGCAAAAAATACAAGTATTCCTGCCTCCGGCTTCACATATCGGACAAGTCTTTTTCTACGGCGCCGGATGCGGAACGCCTTCGGCCAAGGAAAAACTACGTAAATTATTCCGGGAATTCTTCCCCGCGGCCGATATTTTTGTGGAAGAAGATATGTTGGGCGCCGCAAGGGCCACCGCCGGAAAAAACGAAGGTATCGTAGCCATTTTGGGCACCGGCTCCAACGCTTGCTACTACGACGGCACGAATTTATTCATGCACAATGTATCGTTGGGGTATCTGATTATGGACGAAGGAAGCGGAAACTACTTCGGCAAATTCCTGCTTCGCGATTATTACTACGGGCTGATGCCCGCACATCTGCGCAAGGATTTCGCCTGGCAATTCCCCCTCGACCCCGACCATGTCAAGGCACAACTCTACCATTCGGATGCACCCAATGTTTATTTGGCTTCTTTTATGCCTTTTATGCACCGCTGGCGACACGAAACCTACATCCGCGACCTGCTTCAACGCGGTTTTTCGGATTTTATCCGTTTGCGCATTCTCCCTTACCCTGCGGCGGGGCGTGCACCTTTGTATTTTGTGGGTTCGGTGGCGCATTTTTTTGCCGATGAACTGCAATCGGCAGCCCGGGAGGCCGGCCTGAAAATCGAAAAAATCATTCAACGCCCTGCCGACGAACTGGCACGTTTCCATGCCGGAACGCTTAGGGACTGAGATATTCATTTTGTAGGAAATTTTGGCGAACCCTTCGCACCCATAAAGCGCTTCGGGACAAGTTCCGCAAGCCGTCGGGGCGCCCAAAAATAATTCAACTATGTAAAAAATTTACATCATCCCCAACTGCAATTTGCCCTCCTCGCTGATAAAATCCTGACTCCACGGCGGGTCGAAAGTCAGTTCGATGTTGGCGGAACGGACGCCCGGAACGCCCGCCACGCGTGCACGCACCTGCTCCACCAAGCCGTCGGCCACCGGACAATTGGGCGCCGTAAGCGTCATCTCAATGCTTACGTTCCGCTTGGGGTCGATGATGATGTTGTAAATCAATCCCAGGTTGTAAATGTCCACCGGAATTTCGGGGTCGTAAATCGTTTTGAGCTGTTCGATGATCATGTTTTCCAACTCCTCGTTGCTCAGGTTTTCCAATTCCTCCTTGCTATAAGTTTTCATGGGCCAAAGCTTTTATACGTTGTATCACCGATGCCAATCCCATACGCCGCGTGGGCGAAAGGTGCTGCGGCAAACCGATGGCATCCACCAGGTAAAAATCATAATCGGCAATTTCCCTGGGCGTATGACCGTTGACCAAATGCAGCAACAGGGCTATGACGCCCTGTCCCAGGATAGCTTCGCTATCGCCTGTAAAATACAGGCGTCCGTCGCGCTTTTCGGCCTTTAACCATGAAGCCGATTGACATCCTTCCACCTTGGTTGCCGAGGTTTTGTCTTCGGGTGCTATGCGCGGCAATTCCGGCCGTAAATCCATGATATAATTATACTTGTCTTCCCATTCGGGAAGCATGGCAAAATCTTCGAGCAGTGCTTGTTCTTTTTCTTTGATACTTTTCATTCCACCGGACTTAATATTTCTTCTCGAACCAAGGCAAAAATATCCGTTTCGGAGCTTAACCGTCCGTCAATTTTGGCACGCACCAGGCGACGGGTCAGCGCTTGGAGTTCTTCATCGGGAATCTCACCGATGACCTCGTCGGCATAACCGTAGAGCATCAGCCGTTGGGCAAGTTCGGGCGCCAAACCGCGCTGCTGCATGTAGAAAAGCGCCTCGCCGTTCAAACTGCCCGTGGTGGAGCCATGGCTGCAACTTACATCATCGGCATAAATTTCCAGGAAGGGCAGCGAATGGGCCCGGGCCTCGTCGCTGAGCAAAATGTTGTCGTTCTTTTGGTAGGCATTGGTTTGCTGAGCGCCCGGACGCACCAAAATACGCCCGTTGAAAAGGGCCTTGGCACGGCCGTCAATCAAGCCCTTGAATTGCTGATGACTGAAACTGCCTTCGGCACCGTGGGCCACAAAAATACGCTCATCGGTTTGTTGGTCGCCGGCGGGTGCATAAAAGCCGTGGAGATTTACACGCGCACCGCTGCCGGTGATATCGGCCCAAACTTCTTCGCGCAAAAGGCCGCCGTTGAGCGGAAAGTTAAATCCGTCGATACGGGCTTCGTCGGCCGCTTGCATAAAATAATGCCCCACCAAAGCCGACACATCGTTCAATTGCTGCCAGCCGTAAAAACGAAACGTCGAAGCTCGTTGGACAAAAATTTCGGCCACACGCGTTCCTATGCTGATGGCTTCGCCTTCGGCAATATCCGTACCGGCCATTTCCACTTCGTTGTCCGGTTCCACGATCACCAGCATACGGCCGTTCCACAAATGCGCAGTGGCAGCGTCGATAAGGTTGGTCCATTCCAGGCGGACTTTGCCCGTCCCTTCGGGAACATAAACGAACAATCCATCTTTGAAGTAAGCCGTATTGAAATCGGTCATCGCATCATCGCTCAGTCTTTGCAAGCCCCCGAAATATTGCTTCACCACCTCGGGCATTTGTTGCACGGCTTCCGACAAACGGCCAAAGCTGATGCTGTTTTCCTCATGCCAAGTCGCAACGGGAATGCCATTGGTGAGCGGAATATGTATCGTAGCCGCCGGAAATAGTCTCCCGTCGCTCACCCTTCGGGAAACGCCTGCGGGTTCCACCGCTGCCGTCCGCCATTGGTTGAGCGGTGTTTTGCGCCAAGCTTCCAGACGGGCATGCGGAAAGCCCTTACGGGCCGTTTCAGCGGCCGCCTTTTCCTTGGCCGCTTGAATAAAACCGGGCCACCGGCCGGCAATATCCGGCCACAGATGCGGTGCTTTTTCGAAATAATCCGTCCAGTTCATACGTTTAGGCATTTTGTCGAGCCAGTTCTTCATAACCCTTTTCTTCCAATTCCAAGGCCAGGTTTTTATCGCCGCTACGCACAATGCGTCCGTCGTGCATAATGTGCACATAGTCGGGTACAATATGGTTGAGCAGCCGTTGATAGTGTGTAATGACCAGGAAAGCATTGTCGGGACGGCGCAACCGGTTTACGCCTTCGGCTACGGCACGCAAGGCGTCGATGTCCAGTCCCGAGTCGGTTTCGTCCAGGATGGCCAAAAGCGGTTCGAGCATGGCCAACTGAAAAATTTCGTTGCGTTTTTTTTCGCCGCCCGAAAAACCTTCGTTCACCGCGCGGTTGCGTATGCGCTCGGGCAGCCCGAGCATATCCTGTTTTTCACGATACATACGCAGAAATTCACCGGGTTTTATCGGTTCCAATCCGTGATACTTACGCTTGGCATCTATGGCCGCTTTCATAAAGTTGGTCATGCTCACGCCGGGAATTTCCACCGGATATTGAAAGCTCAAAAACAATCCTTCCAAAGCCCGTTCGTCGGGCGACATTTCCAGCAGGTTTTTACCGTTGAACCAAACCTCGCCCCGGGTTACTTCGTAACCCTCGCGGCCCGTCAAAACGTAGGCCAACGTGCTTTTTCCCGTGCCGTTGGGCCCCATAACGGCATGCACCTCGCCGGGATAAATCCGCAGGTTCACGCCTTTGAGGATTTCCTTGTCGCCTATGGCGGCATGCAAATCTTTTATTTCCAATAAAGGTTTTTGCTTATTCATTGTTCTTGTTTTTTTGATTAAAAATTAACCCACACTTCCTTCCAGACTGATTTCCAAAAGTTTTTGTGCTTCCACGGCAAATTCCATGGGCAATTGCCGCAGCACTTCCTTGGCATAGCCGTTCACAATCATATTCACGGCCGATTCCTCGTCCAGTCCGCGTTGTTGCAAGTAAAACAATTGATCGTCGGAAATTTTGCTCGTGGTGGCTTCGTGTTCCACGGTGGCATGGCGGTTTTCGATGTCGATATAAGGAAAAGTATGCGCCCCGCACTTATCGCCCATGAGCAGGGAGTCGCAAACGGAGTAATTCCGTGCGCCCACGGCGCTTTTTTTGACATGCACCTGTCCGCGGTAGGTATTTTGGCTGTGTCCGGCCGAAATACCTTTGCTGATAATCGTGCTGCGCGTGTTGCGGCCGATATGAATCATTTTGGTTCCCGTGTCGGCTTGTTGGTAATTGTTGGTAACGGCCACCGAATAGAATTCCGCCACCGAGTCATCGCCTTTGAGGATGGTCGAAGGATATTTCCAGGTGATGGCCGAACCGGTTTCCACCTGCGTCCAGCTGATTTTGGAACGGTCACCCAGGCAAATACCGCGCTTGGTTACGAAATTGAAAATACCGCCCTTGCCTTCTTTGTCGCCCGGATACCAGTTTTGCACGGTGGAGTATTTGATTTCGGCATCCTTGTGGGCAATGAGTTCCACCACGGCGGCGTGCAGTTGGTTCTCGTCGCGCTGCGGTGCGGTGCATCCTTCCAGGTAGCTTACGTAGCCGCCTTCCTCCACAATCACAAGCGTGCGCTCAAACTGCCCCGTGCCCCGCGCATTGATGCGGAAATAACTGGACAGTTCCATGGGACTGTGCACACCCTTGGGTACAAACACAAACGAACCGTCGGTAAATACGGCCGAATTGAGCGCCGCATAAAAATTATCGGAATAAGGCACCACCGAGCCCAGGTATTTACGCACCAGGTCGGGATAGTCGCGGATGGCATCGCTGATGGGACAAAAGATGATACCCTGCTTGCGCAATTCTTCCTGAAAGGTGGTTTTGACCGACACACTGTCCAACACCGCATCCACGGCCACACCGGCCAGGGCTTTTTGCTCTTCGAGCGGAATACCCAGCCGGTTGTAAATATCCAAAATTTCGGGGTCCACCTCGTCCAAGCTGTTCGGTTTTTTCCGGGGCTTGGGACGGGCGTAATAAATCAAATCCTGAAAATTAATATCGGGCAATTTTAGGTGCGGCCACGTGGGCGGTGTCATTTTTTGCCAGGCCCGGAAGGCCTTCAAACGGAATTCAAGCACCCAGTCCGGCTCGTCCCGCACGGCCGAAATGCGCCGTATAATATCCTCGTTCAGACCTTTGGGAAAGGTTTCGGTTTCGATATTCGACTCAAAACCAAACTGATAATCGCGTTCGGTAACTTCATTGAGTATTTCGTCCTGATAGGCCTGTTTGTCTTTCATTTCGGTGTTTTTATACAGCAAAGATAGGGAAATTTCTTTATTTAGAACCAATCTAAATAAATCAAATTATGCGATAACTTTATAAGGATTTTTTATAGGGCGCTTCGGAGCCCCTTGCGGGTCTCCTACGCGTCGCCGGTGAGCCCGGCCTGCGGCCGGTCTCACCGGACGTTGCTCGGCAGCCGGCCGGCCTTCGCCGACGCTCGGCCGGCGTCTGCCTGCGCTGCCGCGTCAGCCCTGCGGTCTGCCGCGGGCTACGGGAGCCCTACGGTCTCCCTCCGCTACAATTTTTATTGATGGGGGAGCGCGATAAATCGCGCCTTAAAGGGGCGCCGGCCCGCGCGTCAGCGCGGGGCCGGCGGCGCAAAACCCGGTGGAATGCCGTGAAAATGTCCGGTAGAATTATTCCTCCGTCATTGTTTGAATTGTCCTGAAAAAGTTTTGCGCCGCCGGTCGCGGAGCTTTGCTCCGCGCCGGCGCCCCACCCTATTCCGCGCCAGCGGGCGTAGCGGTATCCTTGCGCGGCAGCCGGCGAATATTTTGTGCCGGCGGCGGGGGCTCGCAGCGCAAGAGACCTCGGCGCCGGCCTTACAAAAACCGCCGGATGCAAGCAAGATAGGAGCGAAGCACGCGACGGCGCCTGAGCGTTGCAGCAAGCATAAAATCATCACACCAAGTCTCGTTCTTTTTGCCGATAACGGCATTGCCCACCCTCGCCATAGCTACGGCTATGCCTTCGGATTGCCGGCTTTGTTCTCGACAAAAATAACTTCGACTTATCCGACATTTTATGCTTGCTGCAACGCGTGAGGAACGGCCGGCGTGAGCGCGCTCCGTCGCGCGAAACGACGGCCGTGGCCCCGCCGCGGCGCGCGCCAGCGCGCCGGGCGGATGGCCGGACGTAAACATTTGAAAATCAATAGGAACGCCCCGCCCCGCGGCTTCGCCGCGGGGCGGGGCGCCGACAAGTTCACTCCAACATCCGGCCATCCGCCGCGGGCATCCGCCCGCCGGCGGGGCCCCGAACGCGGGGCGCCGGGGCGCCCGAAAAAAATCGCTCCCCTTGCAATACTTTTGCCGTAAGTTCGTTATCTTTGACATAAATTCGGCTTTTTATGAATACCAAGTTTTTCGGGCTGCTCATCCTGTTTGTTTTTAGTTTCGCATCCCTCGACGCCCAACAACTTCCCGACCAGCAGGGCTATGCCCGCGCCGTGGAACTTTTCGAAAGCGGCAACCGCCCCTTGGCCCGCGAACGATTCGAACAATTGCGCGGCAATCCGGCCAATGCGTCCCTGCTTCCCGACATCGACTACTACCTCACCGCCATCCGTCTCCAAACCGATGACGACCCCACCGCCGCCATCGAAAATTATTTGGTGCGCTATCCTTCGTCGCCCTACCGCCAAAAGCTGATGCTCCGCGCCGCCGATACCTACTTCGCCCAAGGCCGTTTGCGCCGGGTGCGCGACATTATCGACAACCTGGCCGTGTATGACCTGAGCAAACCCGAACGCCGGCGTGTGAATTTTTACCTGGCCTACATCGCCCTCCGCGACAACGACCTCAAAAAAGCCAAACGCTACTTCAAAAAACTGGAAGACGACCCCCAATACGGCAATCAGGCCAAATACTACCTGGGCTATATCGCCTACCTCAAAAACAACCCGGCCGAAGCTTCGCGCTATTTCCGCCAAGTGGCCGGCGACAAACAATACGGCCGCAATATTCCCTACTATAACGCCGATATGTATTATCGCACCGGCCAATTCCAAAAAGCCATCGACGAAGCCCTGAAAATCTACGACCGCAGCCACGGCAAACAACACAACCAATTGGCCAAAATCATCGGTTCGTCCTACTTCAACCTGCATCAATACGACAAAGCCATTCCCTACTTGAAGGCCTACAAAGGCAAAAAAGGCCGCTTGTCAAACAAAGACCTTTATGAATTGGGTTATGCCTACTTCCAAGCCGGCCGCTGCGACCGCGCCGTGGAATATTTCAACAAAATCATCGGCAGCGATACGCCCCTGGCCCAAAACGCCTATTACCACCTGGCCAAATGCTACCTGAAAAACGACGAAAAGGCCAAGGCACTCAACGCGTTGAAAAAGGTATCGGAAATGCCCTACGACAAGGATTTGCAGGAAGACGCAATGTATCAATACGTCAAATTGGGCTACGAAATCGGCAACCCTTACGAACCCATCGGCGATGCCGTGGCGCGCTACAAGGAAAAATATCCCGCCTCGCCGCGCATCAAAGAACTGGACGAACTCCTGCTCAATTCCTACCTGAGTTCCCACCGCTTCGACAATGCCATTACGGCCATGCGACGGGCCGGCATGACCGCCCGCCCCGAATACCAAAAAGCCGCCTTTTATCGCGGACTCGAACTGTTCAACGACGGTAAATACGAAGACGCCCTGCGCCTGTTCGACGAAAGTTTACGCAACGGCAAAGACCTGGCCTACCGCAACAAGGCCCTGTTTTGGAAGGCCGAAGCCCTCTACCGGCTCGGCCGCCTGCAAGATGCCCTGCTGGCCTACCGCCAGTTTGAAGTGGACAACAACGACACCGGCTCGTTCGAAGCCAAAATGCTACCCTACAACCTGGGCTATGTGTATTTCAAATTGAAAAACTACGACAAGGCCGCCGGCTATTTCGGCCGGTTCGTGCGCCGTTCCACCGACGACCGCCTGCTCAAAGACGCCTACCTGCGCCTGGGCGACAGTTATTTTGCCGCCAAAAAATATTGGCCGGCCATGGAGGCCTACAACCAGGCCATAAACCGGCGCGGTGCCGATGCCGATTATGCCTTCTACCAAAAAGCCGTCAGCTACGGTTTTGTAGGACGCGACAATCGCAAAATCGAAGAACTGAACAAGTTTTTGGAAAAATTTCCCCGCTCACCGCTGCGCGACGATGCCCTCTACCAACTGGGTTCCACCTACCTGAACACCCGCCAAGCCGACAAAGCCCGTGCTGCCTTCGACCGCCTGCTGCGGGAATATCCCAAAAGCCCCTACGCCGCAGTGGCCATGCTCAAAGCCGGATTGGCCATGTATAACGGCAACCGCACCGACCAAGCCAAAACCTATTTCAAACGGCTGATTCAAACCTACCCGCAAACGGCCGAAGCCCACGAAGCCGCTGGTTATCTCAAAAGCATCTACATCGACGAAAACGATGCCGACGGCTACCTGGCATTTATTCGAAGTGTCAAAGATTTTCATACCGAAAATACCAATTTGGAAAAGGATATTTTCGATGCGGCCGAGGAAAAATACTTTTTCAAAAACTATCCCCGCGCCCGCGCCGCCTTGGAGACTTACCTCAAACGCTTCCCCGACGGTATCTATCGCGTCAAGGCCCACGCCTACCTGGCCAAAATCTATCAAAACCAGGGCGAAAACGACAAGGCCTACGGGCATTATGCCTGGCTGGCACGCGAAGGCGGCAATGCTTATGTTTCCGAAGCCCTGCGCTTTCTGATAGCCACGGATTTGAAGGCCAAACACTACGACAAAGCCGCCGGCTGGCTGCGTATGCTGGAACAAAACGCCCAAACCGACGACGACCGCTACCTGGCCCAAACCAAGCTGATGTATATCTACGACTTGCAACAAAAAACCGATTCGGCCGCCGCCTATGCCGACAAAGTGCTGCATAACCCCAAAGCCACCACCAAGCAAAAACAAAAAGCCAAACTCCTGCTGGCCCGCCAAGCCGTGGCCCAAGGCGATACGGCAAGTGCCGAACAACTCTACAACGAACTGGCCGAAACGGCCAAGGGCAAAACCGCCGCCGAAGCGCTTTACTACAAAGCCCTTTTCCTGCATCAAAAAGGTCAATACGACGCTTCGAACAAAACCGTTACCCGGCTGACCAAAAAATATCCGTCCTACAAACACATCGGCGGCAAAGCCCTGATTGTCATGGCCCGGAATATGTATGCCAAAGGCGATGTGTTCAACGCCACCTACATTCTGGAAAACCTGATTAAACGTTTCAAACAATATCCCGACATAACCGACGAAAGCCAAAAACTCCTCGACCGCATCCGAAGCGAACAAAGCCAGAAAAACAGTGATGTCCAACCGGAAAACCAGCAATGAAATGAAAAGAATCCTCCTCATCATACCGGCCCTGCTGTGGGCGGTCGCCCTCTACGGCCAAGCCGACTCGGTGCAAACCCAAAAGGTTACCGTTACCCGCACTTATGAACCCCAAGTGCGCGATGCGGACAAAATCAATGTAAACCCGCCCCAAACCGTGAGCGAAGACTTTCGCAAAATCCCCGTGGATTACCAGCTGCGTCCCGTGGAAGCCGTTTCCACCTTCAAGGCCGAAAAAGGCGCCATGGCGCGTCCACGCATCTCGCGCACCCTGGCCGAAAACCGCCCGGGCTATGCCCGGATGTCCGTAGGTTGGCCCGGACAAATCCGCTTGGCCGGCGGTTATGTGCACACCACGGACAGTGATTGGCAAACGGGCGGCGAACTCCGCTTTGCCTACCTCGGGCAACGCGAATTCGACGGCCCCGACGCCATGATGAAATCCACCTTGGCCTTGCATCCTTTTGCCGAAAAAAACGGTGATCTGCTGCGGATGAAATACCGGCTGGACTACGACATGCTGGTGTCGATATTCCAACCTTTTACCGACAATTTAGTCGGCTTCGGTTATCACCGCATCAATCCGTCGGCCCAATTCGATTTCCACCGCACGGTGTTCAAAAACATCAAGGCCGGTTACCGCTTCCTGACCGGATATACGCTAGCCGAACACAACTTCAAGCTGGGATGGGAAAATGTGTTTCCCATCGGCGGCTTTGCCGTGCACGCACATTGGGACATCAACGAACTGACCGGCCGTGCCGACACGGCCCGCTACAATAATTTTCAGGCCGGCTTTGCTCCTTCATTGCAACTCGAAAAAGAAAAATTGCTCTTTAAACTCGGGCTTAAACTCTATTACCAAAACCGCACCAACGTCAACGACCAAATTTTGTTCTATCCCGACATTTCGGTGGATTTCCGCATGATTGACGAATACCTGACCCTTTATATCGACTACACGGGTGGACTGGAAACCCGCTCCTACGACCGCCTGCTAAGGCAAACACCCTACGTGAACACATCAAGGGACCTACGGCCCACTTCCACCGCCTACCGGATTGCGGGTGGATTCAAGGGCGCACTATCGTCACGCATGGCCTACGAACTGCAATTGGGCGTGGAACGCCACAACGATTATCCCTTCCTGGTCTCCGACACCACGGACGGCAAGCAACGTTTTACCCCGGTTTATGACAACCTGGACGATTATTACTTCAAGGTTTTGCTCTCGTATGTGCATCCGGGTTTTTTCGAGACCAAAATCCGCTTCCTCTACGGCCAATACACGCCCGAAACCCTGGCCAAGCCCTTCAACATTCCCGATTACTCGGTGGCTTGGCTATTGCGTTTCAACATCGGCAAGTTCGGTTGGGAAAGCGAATTGGCCTATGTGGCACCGCGCTTTGACCGACTGAGCACCGGCACGGTCAAATTGCCCGAATACGTGGATACGCGGCTCAACCTGTCGTACCGGATGAACAAGCATTGGAAAATTTTCCTGACCGGAATCGACCTGCTCAACCAAGCTCCGATGCGCTACCTGAATTATCCCGGACGCGGATTGGGCATTTCGGCGGGAGCTTTTTACAGTTTTTGATTGGGATGCGCCGGGCCGGTTCCCCCGAAAACCACGGATAAAATACCCTGTAAATGATTCGAAACAGGAAAATGCAAAAAAATCGCCGGGTCTAATAAACAAATAAACCGTTATGGCTCAGGTATTTTCGAATTACCCGATGGGGTGTTTTTTCATTGATTTCAAAGTATTTTCGTAGTTCTTTTTTATTGAAATCGAAGAAGTGGTAGTAATATTCTTCCAAGGATTTCAGGCCGCGGTTTTCCAAATAACCGGTTAGGTATTTGCGGGCCACCTCATCGCCAAAATGGTTTTCAAGGTCCTTCAACTTGGCATAGAGATTGGTAACGCTTTCTTTCAAGGGCTCGGCCCGGCTATTCAATTTCCGGTCGGGTATGGGCTTGCGGTAGGTGATAAAGGCCTCCAAGTCGCCTTTTGCATTATAATACGGTGCATAATAGGTGAATGCCCAAATATAATCGCCCGACCGCGTGGCATGTTTGAGCACGGCAATACCTTCCTGCCGGTTCATGATATAACCTCCGATGGTTTGGTGGATAATCGAAGGCATATCGGGATGGCAAACGGTTTTGGGCGGTTTGGTAATAAAATCGGTCAAGGAATAACCGAGCAGGTTCAAAAAATAGTCATCGACAAATTCGATGTAATTGTCCAAACTGATTTTAATCACCGCCTTTTTTCGGACATCCAAAAAAATTTCCCTGTTCATAGCTAAGCGTTTCAAGTGGTTCTGTTTTCAAATTTAATAAAAAAAGAAATTAATAAAAGGTAAAATATCATAAAAATTACATATTCAGTGTATTTTATTTTGATATTGACAAAAAAAACAATAGAAATTCGCTCAAAGGTCTTTGGTGCCGGGCGCTTCGATAAAAATCAACTCAAAACTAAAAACTAAAAACTCAAAACTAAATTTGCGCCAGGGATGGGAGCGGTTATGCGGCGCAGGCGGCGAGCATGCTTTTCCGCCCGGCGGAGGCGCCCTGCGGAAGCCCCACGCACGGGCGGGCGCGGGCGCGCGTGCCGCGCGCCCGCGCAAAAGCAGCGAGCCGACAAGCCGCATTTGAGCGGACAGCCCGACGGCGAGCGGTTTCGTGGCCCCGCCGCGGCGCCGAAGGCGCCGGCGGATTGCCGAAGGCAAGCCGCGCGGGCGTTCGCCCGCCGGCGGGGCCCCGAACCCGAGCGCCGGGGCGCCCGAATAAAAATCTCCTTAACGGATAATACAAAAATCGTAAATTTGAGCTTTAAACCCTTTGCTATGATAAGCGTTCAACAAGTAAGCACACCACAGCAACTCAAACAATTCATCCGCCTGCCTTACCGGCTTTACCGCAACGACCCGCATTGGATTCCGCCGCTGCTTGCCGAAGAAAAAAAGTATTGGACCGGACATCCGGGCTTGCGAAAAAACGACGTCAAAATGTTTCTGGCCTACAAAAACAACAAACCCGCCGGACGCATTGCCATGATGATCAACAAGGCCTACAACGAACTGCACCATGTGCACTACGCCCGTTTTTTTGCCCTGGAAGCCGCCGATGATGCCGCGGTGTTCGATGCTCTTTTGGGCCGGGTCGAAGACGAAGCCCGCAAAGCCGGCATGACCCGCATTCACGGGCCTTTGGGCTACAACAATCTGGACCATCAGGGCCTGCTGGTGGAAGGTTTCGACCGGCCGCAAATCCTGGTATCGGTCTATAACAAACCCTACTACAAAGACCATTTGGAACGGCTGGGCTATCAAAAGGAACACGACTGGGTCGAAACCCGCATCACCCTAACCGACGAGGCGGTGGAAAAAGGCCGGCGCGGCGCCGCCTTGATCAAACGGCGCTTCGGCATCGAGGCCTGGCAACCGGCCAACCGGGAAGAAATGGTGGCGCAAACCGACGCTATTTTTAAAATCTACAACCGGGCTTTCCGGCAATTGCACTATATGGTTCCTCTGGACGAAGAGGATATTGCCTACTACAAAAAGGCCTACATCAATGCCATGTTGCCCAAATGGACTTTTTTCGGCCGGGATGCCAAACACGATAATCGCCTGGTGGGCCTGTTGCTCACCATTCCGTCCCTGGGCGATGCCTTTCGCAAGGCCCGCGGACGTTTGTTTCCGCTGGGTTGGTATCATCTGCTCAAAGCCCTGCGCCGGCCCAAGGAAATCGATATCGCCATCACTGCCGTGATGCCCGAATATTTTTCCAAGGGCGTGGCCGCGGTAATCTTCGACCGCTTTCATCAAGTGATGTTGGAAAACGGCATCCGTGTTTTTGAAACCGGACCCGTGTTCGAGGATAACCATAACGTGCTTTCCAACTGGAAAAACTTCGAACACGAACAGCATAAACGCAAACGGGTATATGGAAAAGATCTTTAAGAGCAAACTCCCCGACACGAAGACAAGTATTTTTGCCGTCATGTCGGGATTGGCGACCCGCGAAGGCGCCGTGAACCTATCGCAAGGATTTCCGGATTTCGATATTGATGAACGGTTAATCGATTTGGTACATCGCTATATGAAGGCGGGGTACAACCAATATGCGCCCATGCCGGGCGTGCCCGCCTTGCGCAAGGCCATTGCCGAAAAAATCCGCACGCGCTACGATTTTATGCCCGACGCCGACGACGAAATTACCGTTACGGCCGGTGCCACACAGGCCTTGTTCAACAGCATCATGGCCCTGGTGGACCGCGGCGATGAGGTTATCGTGTTCGAGCCGGCCTACGACAGCTATGTGCCCGCCATTCGCCTGGCCGGCGGAACGCCCGTTTACGTGCAACTGACCAAACCGGATTTCCGCATCGACTGGGAAGAGGTGCGCGGCTTGATGTCGGAACGCACACGGATGATTATTCTGAACACGCCCAACAATCCCTGCGGATATGTGTTGGACGAAACCGACTGGCAGCATTTGGAACAATTGGTCGAAGGGACGGGCACGGTTATTCTGAGCGACGAAGTGTATGAACACATCATTTTCGACGGATTGACACACGAAAGCATTCTGCGTCATCCCAACCTTTATGCCCGCGGCGTGGCTGTATTTTCGTTCGGCAAAACCTTTCATGCCACGGGTTGGAAAACGGGCTACACGGTGGCGCCGCCGCACCTGACCGAAGAAATTCGCAAGGTGCATCAGTTTAATGTATTCTCGGTCAATACGCCCGTGCAATATGCTTTGGCCGAATATTTGTCCGAGCAGGAACATTACCGGAATTTGGAAAAATTTTATCAGGAAAAACGGGATTATTTTATCCACGGGCTCGAAGGGTCGCGGTGGAAGATCTTGCCCGCGCACGGAACTTATTTTATCGGACTGGATTATTCGGATATTTCGGATTTGCCCGAATTTGATTTTGCCGTAAAACTCACCCGAAACTACAAAGTGGCATCCATTCCTTTTTCGAGTTTTTATCACGACGGACTAAATCAACATTTGCTCCGATTTTGCTTTGCAAAAAAGAAGGAAACAATGGACGCCGCCTTGCGCATTTTAAGGCAATTGTAGAATGAAAAAGCCCGCTTGGTTATGGCTGTTAATCCTTGGGCTTCCCTTTGCGGGCCGGGCACAGATTTACCGTAAGCCGGCGCATCCCAAGGGCGCATTGGCCTTGTATAACGACAATTTTTTCTACGACAAGGAATACAGCAACCTGATAGCCGACGGTTATACCTTGGGCGGGCATCATTTTATTTTGGCCTACGGCTTTCCGGTCGATTCGTCCTGGTTTGTGCAGGCCGGAACCGATGCCTGGCAATTTTGGGGAAATAATTCCCGTTTGCAGGTCCGTTTTCATTTTGCCTTGGTTTATGCCCGCGGACATCATAAGCTGATTATCGGACAATTGGACAACAGGGAAAATCACCGGCTTTTCCGGCCGCTCTACGACGAGGAATTCCGCCTGCGACCCGACCGTAGCGAGACCGGCATCCAATACCTGTGGCAAAACCCGAAGCACCGTATCGAAACCTGGCTGGATTGGCACCGGTTTATTCACCAAGGCGACACGCTGCGCGAACGATTGAATTGGGGACTTTCGGCCGATTTGCGCTTGGCGGAAACCGGCCCATGGCGATGGCATTTTCCCGTACAGGTACTCATCCATCACCGTGGCGGACAAATCAACCTGAAAGGTCATTATCTGAAAGGGAAAAACGACATACTCAGCGTATTGAGTGCCGCTTCGGGGCTGCAAGTGCAGCGCAGGGTAAATGCGATTTCCGAGGTGGAATTTTCGGCCCTTTATTTCTGGCACGGCTTGAACAGTCGCAATCCCGAGGAGCTTGGTTTTGTGCGCGGACATGCCGCCATGGCCCGCATCGATTGGTTTACGGCACATTGGAATATCAACCTGAGCTATTGGGATGCCCGGAAATTTAGCAGTCCGCTGGGCGAAGCCATATACCAAACGGCCAGCCGGCGAGTGGACAAATACTACGAGAACGGCGAAGTGATGCCCATTTTTTCGCGCCATCGTGAACCGCACCGTATGCTGTGGTCGTCGGCCGTGCGGTATCATACGCATTTTTCGCGGCATTTGGCTTTCAGGGCCAAGGTGGAAATGTTTTTCCAACCCTACCGGAGCAGTGTGCCCTATCCGTTTATCCGCGATGTGGTCAACCACACCGATTGGTTGTTGTCGGCCAGGATTATCTGGCGGATTTAAATGTTATACCGGAATTTGTTTTTGCTAAAAAAAACTCCGTGGTAATATAAAAATAACCACAGAGTAACACAGAGTAAAATTTCACAGAGTAACACAGAGTAATCAATCAAAATCAAAAAAACTCCGTGAAACTCTGCGGCTAACTCTGCGAAACGCTGTGGTAAAAAATAAACTAACCACAGAGTAACACAGAGTAAAATTTCACAGAGTAGCACAGAGTAATAATTCGGAAATAAAAAAACTCCGTGAAACGCTGTGTGTAACTCTGTGAAACGCTGTGGTAAAAATAAAAAAGAAAAGAAAAACCCCTTATTCTTCCAATCTCACCGCTTCGCCTTTGGCTGTGGCGCTGTCGCTTCCGTAGAACTTCAACCCGTCGAGCGTAAGCCAGCGGAACCGATGGGCGGTGCCGGTATTTTGTTGCACCAAATCGATTAAGGTGCCAAACCCGTAGGAGGCCGGATCCAAGAGGAGCAAATGCGGCGCTTCGGGCAATGCCCCGGGATTGATAACCGGCACACGGGTATCGAAATATGCCTGCAAACGTTTATGGACTTCGGGGCGGTTTCCCACATAGGCCGGCGGCAAAGTGGATGAAGAACCGGCCGCAGGACGTTTAGATTTCCCCGCCGACCAATGCCGCAACAGGGGCCGCACCACAGGCGCCGTTATCCGGTAAGCCAACGGATGATGTTTTTGCATGTAGATTTCCGCCGCCCGGGCAAAATGTCGCCGGTAAACCGGATCATCGGGCGTGCTTTCGCCCTTGAAATGAACGGCCGCCATCGAACCCAGGTAATAATTGGTGCGTCCGGCCCGCAAAAAACGAACGCTCAAATCGATGTCTTCGCCATACATAAAGAAATTTTCGTCCAAGCCGCCCAAGCGCAGGTAAACATCCCGTTCAAAGCCGAGCAAGGCGCCCACAAACACTTCCGACGGGCCTTCGGCCCGGGGTTTTAACCGCCGGTCGTAGTAGGCACCCGACCAAAAATCATCCGGCTTGCGTGCCAGCATCCTGCCGGCAATGCCGAGCAGTGTGGGAATGCGCCGCTTACTTTCGGGCAAAAAGCGCCCGTGCCCGTCGATGAGCCGCACCGAACAAAGGCCGGGCCGGGTCAGGCCGTCAAGGCAGGCATTCATACGGTCGAAAAGATTTTCGGGCACCAAAACATCGGGATTGAGCAGAAAAATCCGGCGTCCGCGCGCGGCTTCCACCGCCAGATTATTGCCACGGGCAAAACCGTAATTTTCGGGATAAACAATAAATTTGACCGCAGGAAAACGCCGGCGAAAATATTCAACATCAAAATCTTCCGAAGCATTGTCCGCTACAATAATTTCGGCATTTCTCCCTTCGACGGCGCGGCCAATGCCATCCAAGGCGCCTTCGAGGAAAACCGGCGCATTGTAGTGCAAAACAACCACCGAAAAACCGGGTGTCATGACGTGCGTTTTGGCAAGCCCAAACCGGCCAACCAAAGCCCCAAAAAGGTCAGGGCCGCGTTGACTAGCAGGAGTTCGAAACTAAATTGATACTTCCAGCCCAACTGCGCGGGCATCCGCGAAATAAGGTAAGTAAGCACGGGCGCCACAATCACGATCAAAGGAATCCAAGCTTCGCGCACGGGCCGTCGGGTAAGCAATCCGTAACTGAACAAGCCCAACAGAGGACCGTAGGTGTAACCGGCAAAGGTAAAAATCGAGTTGATAATGCTCCGGTCGGTAATCACCTTGCTATACAAAATCAGTATGCCGATAAAAACCAACGAAACGCCGATATGCACGGCCTTGCGGATATATTTACGGCGCTCGGCCGGATAGCGTTTGTTCAAATCCAGTATGTCGATACTGAACGAGGTGGTGATGGCCGTCATGGACGAATCGGCCGAGGAATAGGCCGCGCTGATAAGTCCCAGCACAAACAGCAATGCCGCCCAAAAGCCCAAATCGGTTTGCACGGCGATGTAGGGAAAAATCTTGTCGCCCTTGATGCCCAGGGCATCCAAATCCCACCCGCGATAGGCCGCGTAGGCCAACAAAATAACGCCCAAGGACAAAAACAACACATTGACCAAAAACAAGGCAATGGAAA
The DNA here is from genome assembly GCA_015494775.1 of Flavobacteriales bacterium. Taxonomy (GTDB): domain Bacteria; phylum Bacteroidota; class Bacteroidia; order Flavobacteriales; family Flavobacteriaceae; genus JAADED01. The sequence continues at coordinate 40,794 of WGAP01000046.1, forward strand.
ACCAACGCATATTTTTCTGCGAATCCTTTAAGGTGCGCACGGTGAGGTTTTTTTGCATCATACCCTG
>WGAP01000047.1 GCA_015494775.1 Flavobacteriales bacterium
CATGCCCGCGGGCGCGCATGCGCGTTACGATGCCGTCCAACGGACTTATCATTATCACATTATCGATCGCAAGAATCCTTTCCTGGCCGACCGTGCCTGGCGTTTGCCCGAACTGCCGGATGCGGAACGCATGAACCGGGCGGCGGAAATCTTGTTCGATTACAAGGATTTTCAAAGTTTTTCGAAGGTCAAAACCGATGTAAAAACCTTTCTTTGTCGCATCGACGAAGCGCGGTGGGAACGCCGGGGCAAGCACGAATTGGTTTTCCGCGTTTCGGCCGACCGTTTCCTACGCGGCATGGTACGCGCCCTGGTAGGCACCATGGTGGAAATAGGCCGAGGAAAGCGTGCACCGGAGGATATGCACCGCATCCTGCAAGCCCGCGACCGCCGGGCGGCGGGACCTGCGGCACCGGCCAAAGGGCTCTTCCTTACCGATGTGCGCTACAAGCCGGAATTACAGGCCTTGATTGACAAGGCGGAAGAGGAAATTTGAATAATAAAATGTTTGATTTCTAAAAAACCGAAATAGCGGACTTCCCGAACCTCATAAAAATCTTTTCCCTTTTGTTGATTTTTTCTTCAAAAATCCGTAAAAATATATTTGATTTCCGGGTCAAAATTTCGTAACTTTGAATGATAAATCTTCAAATCTCATACCCATGAAAAAAATTATCCTTTTCCTTTTGTCCTTGTGGGTTTCCGCCACCCTTTTCGGTCAAGCCACCGATTTGTATTTTAGTATGTATATCGAAGGCAGCGGAAGCAACAAGGCCTTGGCCATCTACAACGGCACCGGTGCCGACGTGGATTTGAGCGCCTACTCCGTTTTGGAATTTTCCAATGGGAACACTTCTCCCACCAATACCTTGTCTTGGGCATCGGGACAAATCCTTCCTGCGGGACAGGTTTATGTGATTGCCAATGCCAGTGCCGACCAAGCCATTCTGAACGTGGCCGACACCACGCATTCGGTTACCTATTTCAACGGTGATGATGCCGTTTACCTGGTCAAGGGGGCCGACACTTTGGACAAAATCGGCCAAGCAGGCGAACGTCCTTCCAGCGGCGGTTGGGATGTGGCCGGCGTTACGGCTGCCACCAAAAACCACACATTGACCCGTAAAACCACCGTTTGCAGTCCCAATAACGACTGGACGGCTTCGGCCGGCACCGATGCGGCCAGCTCCGAATGGGTGGTAAGTGCCATCAATTCCCATTTTTCCGACTTGGATACTTATTCGGGTTGTTCGTCCAATCCCGAAATCAGCATCACTTCTCCGTCGGACAATCAAGTGTTCAGCCCCGAAACCACCGAAACCGATGTGAGTTTTACGGTAACCAATTTCAACGTGGACGCTCCTTCCAACGGCGACGGCTACATCGTTTATACCGTCAATGCGGGCACGCCGCAAAACCATTACACCACAAGCCCCATTCACCTGACCGGACTTACGGCCGGCACTTCCTACACCGTGGTTTTGGAATTGGTGGATAACAACGGCGCTTCACTCAGCCCCGCCGTGGCCGATACCGTGCATTTCCAAGTGGCCGATTATATCCAAGTGCCCAACCTGGCCGCACTGCGCGCCGGCACCATCGGTCAGTATTACGAAGTAACGGGCGAAGTGATAATCACCGCCGGCGAAGACTACGGTAGCTATTTCAAAGGATTTGTTCAAGATGCTACGGCAGGCATTATGATTTACGACCCCGGTCATGTGATCAATACGGGCAATTACCAACCCTACGACGGCGTAACCAACGCCAAAGGCCGCCTGACTTCCTACCGCGATGTAATGGAACTTGTTCCCACGATTGACCCGGGCGGTCCTTCGTCCAACGGCAACGTTATCACGCCCGAAACGGTAACGGTGGCCCAATTGAATGCCAACCTGGACGATTACGAATCCGAACTGATCAAAGTGGAAAACGCCACCATCGACCCGGGTTCCGATACGCAGTTTCAAATGAATACCAATTACAATGTGGCACAAGGAAATGATACCATTGTGCTACGTGTAATATTCAGCGATCTGGCAGGTGATAATATTCCTTCGGGTGCGCAAAACATTACGGCCATTGCCGGGCAATATTACAGCACATCGCAAATCTATCCGCGCGACGAAACCGACCTTGAAAACTACCAAAGCATCGGCAAAAACGCCATTCCCCATTTGCAAGTTTATCCCAACCCCGTTTCCGGCGATTTTGTATATGTCCGCTCGGGTATCAATGATGATATGCAAATCAAAATTTACGACTTGGCCGGAAAACCCGTGATGGCCGCTACCCTTCCCAACGGCGGAAAATTGAGTTTGAAATCCTTGGGGCAAGGCATTTACCTGATGGACATTACCCAAGGCGCCTACCATTCGGTTGTGAAACTGGTTAAAAAATAAGGAGGATACCTGCCTGTCATCAAACCGTCCGGTATTTGGCCGGACGGTTTTTATTTTACGATTTAATAATTTGTAATTTTGATTAAAAATCGGAAAATGCGAAGCATTCGTTATTTTTTTCTGCTGATTTTGTTTGGAAAAATTTCCGCCCTTTTTTCTCAACAACTTCCGCCTTCGGTGCAGTGGCGGGAAATCGACACCAAACATTACCGCGTGATTTATCCCCGGGAAATAGATTCCACGGCCCGGAAAACCGCCGTTTTTTTGGAAAAAAATTTCCGGTTTGTTTCACATAATTTCGGTGGCCGGCACCCCAAAACGCCGGTGGTCCTTAATCCTTATTATTCCGTCCCCAACGGTTATTCAACCCTGATGCCCCGGCATTCGCAATGGTATATGATGCCCGGCTCCTTCGGGCGTGTTTGGTACAAGGAATTAGGCATCCACGAAATGCGCCACATGATGCAATTCGATGCCATGAACCGCGGATTGATTCGCGTGGCACATTGGCTCACCGGCGACGCGGGTCAAACGCTGTTGATGTTTTGGGCCTATCCCATGTGGTTTTTCGAAGGCGATGCGGTTTATACCGAAACGGCCTACGGCGATTACGGCCGCGGCTTTTCGGGTTATTTTGCCGCACCGGTCAAGGCCATCGCCCTGGAATATCCCCGCAAAAAATGGAATTACTACGATTTCTACTACCGTTCCTACAAAACCTATTACCCCACGCATTATCATTTGGGTTATCATTTGGTTGCCTATGTAAACCGGCATTTTCACGACAAACCCCTAGGCACTCACAACCGGAGTATTTGGGACAAAATCGTGCGGGACGCCACGCTTTTTCCCGAATTGCCCGGCGCCATGAATATCGCTTTGAAAATGAACACCGGTTTGTCCTACAAACAACTCACCGATTCCACCATGGCCGAACTGCGCCGGCGGTGGACGGCCCGCTTGCCCCGAATCAAAGACAGCATGCATTACCTGCTCCCCAAGCCCGGTGCCTTTACCCATGATTATTCGTTGCAAGAAGACGAAGACGGCAACCGCTATTTCCTGCGTACGGGATTCGACGACGCTCCTACCATTATGCAATTACTTCCGGACGGAAAAACCCGAAAAATCCGGCAAATTCCCGCTTACGATTTTTATGTAGGCGGCCATTATTTGCTTTGGGCCGAAAATAAAGTCCATCCCCGCTGGCACAACCGTATCCGGACCCGTGCAGTGTTGTATGATTTACACACCGGAAAAATTTTACATATTGATAAAAAACGCAATTACGGCAAGTTTAATTTGAATGCTTCGGGACAATATATTTTGGCTACCTATATGGATTCCTCCTTGGTTCCGCATTTGGAAATAATGCAAACACCCGACGGGAAAACCATCGTTGACCGCGCACTTCCTCAATTTACGGCTATTTTTTCCCCCGACATGGCACCGGACGGAAAAAAAGTGGCCTTTACGGCCCAAGTGGAAGGGCAAGGAACGGGAATTTTTTTGGGGAAAAATATTTTTGACAAAAATTTCGCTATCGAAACCCTTTCCGCTCCCGTTTGGCGTTCCGTGCCGGGTGAGTTGGCTTTCCGGGACAATGATCACTTGCTTTGGGTGGAAGATTATCACGGCGTCAATGTGTGGGAAAAAGATTTAAAAAGCGGTCGCATCGATATGCTAACGCACCGCCCCTACAAAGTACTCAATCCGCAGGGCGGAACGGATTCCCTTTATTTTTCGGACTACACGATAAACGGCTACCGGCTGGCCTCCATTGCCTACAAGGATTTGCACCGCCAAAACCGCAACAGCATCGACCAAAAGTTTGAAGATTATATAAATCCGCTTGATATTTTTAAACGATACTATCCTCCCATGCATTTTCATGGCGACAGTTTAACATATGTGGTTTCACCTGAAATTCCGAATGAAACCGGCGACACAACCTTACACCGCAAAAAATACAACCACCTGCGCAATTGGTTCCGTCCGCATTCGTGGTTCGGTTTTTTGGCCGTGGATACCAATTATAACGTAGGAATAACGGGCACTATCATTTCGCGCGACGTTTTGGACGAAACCTCGTGGGCCGTTGCGGGAACCTATTACAATCCGTCCTACTTCCAATGGCAAGCAAGCATGGAATTTCGCCGTTGGTTCCCCGTCCTCGGACTTTGGGGCGGAAGGGATTTTTACAACGGCCGCTATACCGACCGTTACGGAGCTTATGTCAAATTTCCGCTCGATTTTTCTTCGGGTATTTGGACGCGTTCCGTGCAGTTATACACTGGCTGGTCCGCAAACCGGAGTTTTTCCGGCCATTATCAATTGTGGCAATCTTCCGTTTCGTTTTCCGTAGCCAGTCAAAAAAGCTATCGGGACATCCGAAGTCGCAGGGCTTTTTCCTTCGATATTTCGGGCGGATGGCAACCGGATAATGCCGCCACCGGACTGAAATGGACGGCCTCGGCCCATTTGCCCGGGGCTTTCCGGCATGATTTTGTCCGCTTATCCGCCGGTTTTCAAACCAAAAGTTCCGCCTTTCCTTTGCCCAACACTTTGTCCGTGCTTTCGGTGGAAAATAATTACAACTACACCAAGCTATGGAAGGCCGGTATCGGCTGGCAAATACCCTTGGGCTATCCCGATTGGGGGTGGAAGCGCGTGTTCCGCATCAAACGCCTGCGTGGCGGCCCTGTGGCTGAATGGGCCTTGGCCGACGGGCACGCTTATTACGGATTGGGCGGCGAATTGATTGCCGACTGGAACCTGCTGGGTTTGATTGCTTCTTTTCCCATTGGCGTCCGGGCGCTTTATATCCCGCAACTCAACCGTGTGGGCGTAGCGGCCGTGGTTTTGGATATTCCCCTGGGATTTTAGCGGCGGAAATCCCTATCTTTGCAAGCAAAACGCCGTTCCATGAAGGATTTTCCCGCTATCGACCGCAAATGGCAGAAGTATTGGGCCGAAAACAAAACCTTTAAGGCCCACAACCACTCGGACAAGCCCAAAATGTATGTGCTCGACATGTTTCCCTACCCCTCGGGCGCCGGCTTGCATGTGGGCCATCCGCTCGGTTACATTGCCTCGGACATCTATGCCCGATACAAGCGGCATCTGGGCTACAATGTGCTGCATCCCATGGGCTACGATTCCTTTGGCTTGCCGGCCGAACAATATGCCGTCCAAACGGGCCAACATCCTGCCATTACCACCGAACAAAACATCCGTCGATACCGGGAACAAATGGATCGTATCGGCTTGTCCTTCGATTGGGACCGCGAAATCCGCACCTCCGACCCCCAATACTACAAATGGACCCAATGGATTTTCCTGCAACTTTTCAAGCATTGGTATAACAAAAAAACCGACAAGGCCGAACCCATCGAAAAACTCATCGAAATTTTCGAACGCGAAGGCAATGCCAATGTGCATGCCCATGCCGACGACGACACCCCCGTTTTTAGCGCCGAACAGTGGCACCGGATGAGCGAGAAAGAAAAAAACGAAATCCTCCTGAAATACCGGTTGACCTATTTGGCCGATACCGAAGTAAACTGGTGTCCCGCCCTGGGAACCGTTTTGGCCAACGACGAAGTGGTCAACGGGGTGTCTGAACGCGGCGGCCATCCGGTTTACAAGAAAAAAATGCGCCAATGGGTAATGCGCATCACGGCCTATGCCGAACGCCTGCACAAGGATTTGGACTTGCTCCAATGGTCCGATTCGCTCAAAGAAATACAGCGCAATTGGATCGGCCGCTCCGAAGGAGCGATGATAAAATTTCCGCTGAAAGATTTCGACGCACAAATCGAAGTCTTTACCACCCGGCCCGACACCTTGTTCGGCGTAACCTTTATGGTTTTGGCTCCCGAACATCCGCTTGTCGAAAAAATTACTACCGCCGAACACCAAGACCAAGTGGAAAAATATGTGGAAGCCGCCCGGCGCAAATCCGAACTGGAACGTATGGCCGATACCAAGGAAAAAACCGGCGTGTTTACCGGCGCCTATGTCCTGCATCCGTTTACGGGCAAGGAAATACCGGTTTGGATTAGCGACTATGTGTTGGCCGGCTACGGCACCGGCGCCATTATGGCCGTGCCCGCAGGCGACCAGCGCGACTGGGAATTTGCCCGGGCCATGAACATTCCCATCATCAATATTTTCGAAGGAACCGACATCGAAAAAGCTGCCAACGAAAACAAAGACGCCGTCCTCATAAATTCCGACTTTTTGAACGGACTCCAAGCCAAGGAAGCCATCCCCCGCATGATAGCGGAACTGGAAAAACGCGGCCTGGGCAAGCGAAAGGTGCAATACAAATTGCGCGATGCCGTTTTTTCGCGCCAACGCTATTGGGGCGAACCTTTCCCGATTTATTACAAAGACGGCATACCTTATCCGATTCCCGAAAAATATCTTCCGCTCGAATTACCCGAAGTGGAAGAATACAAGCCCACACCCGACGGCCGCCCGCCCTTGGCCAATGCCCGGATATGGGCCTGGGACGAAGCCAACGAAAAACTCGTCGATAAAGCCCTTATCGACCACAAAACGGTTTTCCCCCTGGAACTGAACACCATGCCCGGCTGGGCCGGCAGTTCCTGGTATTTCAACCGCTATATGGACCCCCGGAACGATAAGGAACCCTTCTCGCAGGAAGCGGTTAACTATTGGCGCAAAGCCGACCTCTATTTCGGCGGAAGCGAACACGCTACCGGCCACCTGATATATTCGCGCTTTTGGCAAAAATTCCTCTACGACATCGGCCTGGTGCCCGAACCCGAATACAGCGTCAAACTCATCAACCAAGGTATGATTTTGGGCACGAGTGCCTTTGCCCACCGCATCGACGGAACCAACCGGTTCGTTTCGGCCGGACTGAAAGACAACTACAAAACCCATCCCGTCCATGTGGACGTAAACATGGTGGACGAACACAATGCCTTGGACATCGAAGCTTTCCGTAATTGGCGCGACGACCTGAAAAATGCAGAATTTATCACCGAAGACGACGGCAAATTCTATGTTACGCGCGAAGTGGAAAAAATGTCCAAATCCAAATTCAACGTGGTCAACCCCGACGATATAGTCGAGCAATACGGCGCCGACACCTTGCGGCTCTACGAAATGTTTTTGGGGCCCATCCAAATGGCCAAACCCTGGAACACAGCCGGCTTGAAGGGCGTGTATAACTTCATCAAAAAATTCCGGAAACTCTACTACGACGACCGGGGACACTTCCGGCTCACCGACCGCGAGCCCGATGCCGACGAACTGCGCATCCTGCACACCACCATCCGCAAGGTGCGCACCGACATCG
>WGAP01000048.1 GCA_015494775.1 Flavobacteriales bacterium
TCGGGGCCAAAGGCAAAGCCCTTTTGTTGCTTGCGCTCGGCATAGAGACGCAGCAGGTCGAAGGCCAATTTTTTGAGCCGTTTTTTGGTACGTGCTTTGGTGCGCAGCCAAGCGGTGGAATTCAGTCCGTAAATTTTGGGCGGCTTACCGTCGCGGTTGCGGTATTTGCTCAGTTTGTGCAAGCTGTGGATGCCCACATATATCAAATCGTCGTTTTTGTAACGCAATTTGACGGCTTCCACCGTTTGTCCGCTTCGTTGAATTTTGACCAATCCTTCATAAATCCCGATACCATGGTCGGCGTGGACGATATAGTCGCCTTTTTGCCATTGGTCCAGTTCGCGGAGCAGGATTTTTTGTTTTTTTCGCTTCAATTTTTCGCTTCGCCGAACCGCGGGCCGTCCGAAGATGACGTGTTCGGGAATAACGATGACGGCTTCCTGTGTATCTTCCCATCCGTTCCAAAGCTCGTAATCCAACCAATGAAAAGAAATCTCCGGCAGGCGGCTTTCCAAAATATTTTCCAGGCGTTTTTTGTTGGCCGCATTACCGCAAGCCAGATAAAGCGCATATCCTTCGGATATTTTTTCCAAAACATATTTTTCGAAAATATTGAAATCACCTTGCCAGGGCGGCAGGGCTTTGATGGCCGGACTCAGGTCGGGCCCTTCGATTTCGGCGCCCGAAAACAAGTGGAATTTGCCGGTCAATGTTTCGGCGCTAAAATCCCGCCATAGACGTTTGCCCCGGGCTTCGGGAATATCCTGCGCCAGAAGTTCGACATGCCGGTGCGAAGCGAACCAAATAAGACTGCCCGCAGGCAAGTAGGCGGTTATTCCCGTCAAGGGCTCGTTTTCGGCCGGCGGGCCGCTGATGGTCAAGTTATCGATACTGTGTTTGCCGCGCAATTGGGTTTCCGGGTCAAATGCGGCAATACGGGCAATACGGTCGTCGTCGAATTCGATGCGATAGGGTTCGGCCGTGTTGAAGGGAAACAGGTCGATGATGCCGCCGCGCAAGGCGAATTCACCGGGTTCGGAAACCAAATCCACCCGTTCGAAGTCCATCGAAAACAGCCATTCGTTCAGGAAATCGGGGTCGGAAATGTCGCCGGTGTGTAATGTAAATCGTCTTTCGTCCGCCGCATCGGGTGCCGGCACCTTTTCCAGGAATGCTTCGGTGTAGCTTACGCTAAGTGCGGGAACCCCTCGCCGCCAGGCATCCAGCGTTTGTAATTTGCTACGCAAATCGAACGGGTCGGTATCTTCGGGCCGGGCCCAATGCCGGAAGGATGCGGGCAGAAAAAAAAGGCGGTCGGCCGGCAGCCAGTTTTGTAAATCCCGGTAAATAAATTCCGCTTCATCCCTTTGGTTTAACACCAAGAGCACCGGACGTCGGACTTGCCGCCAAACCGTTGTCCACAAAGCGCCGACAGCCGAGGTGGCGGGCAATGCCAGGCGGACGGTTTTCGGGCCGTCCAAGGCCTTGACAATGCGGCCGGCACTTGTGTGCGGGAAAAACGGCGGAATTTGCTTGTTCATCAATGTTTTTGCGAAATAAGCCACTGCACGGCCTTGCGGTAGGAGTCTTCACCTTCGCCGTAGAATCGCGCGGCGCATACATCCGCCAGTAAGGATGTCCGGCGGAAAGGTTCACGCCCGGCGATGTCCGACCAATGCACTTCCACCACCGGCGGAGCGACGGCTTCCACCGCGTCGCGTAGGGCCACCGAAGTATGCGTATAGCCGCCGGCATTGAGTACAAAACCGTCGTAAATCCGGCGTCCGCGATGCAGGAAATCGATCAAATCGCCTTCGTGATTGCTTTGGCGGTATTCGATGAGCACATCCGGAAAATCCCGGCGCAGCCGTTCCAAAACCGAAGCAAAATCTTCGGTTCCGTAAACGGCGGGATTACGTTCGCCCAACAAATTCAGGTTGGGCCCGTTGATAATCAGGATGCGCATTATGCGGTTTTGTGCGGTTTAGTCGATCAGCGCAAATCCGGTATAGCTTTGCAATGCTTCCGGAATGCGAATACCTTCGGCGGTTTGGTTATTTTCGAGCAAGGCGGCCACCACGCGCGGCAAGGCCAACGCGCTGCCGTTGAGCGTGTGGGCCAAATGCTTGCGGTTGTCCTTGTCGCGGAAGCGCAGTTTGAGCCGGTTGGCCTGGAAGGTTTCGAAGTTGGACACCGAACTTACTTCCAACCAACGTTTTTGCGCTGCCGACCACACTTCGAAATCATAGGTCAGGGCTGATGTAAAGCCCAAATCGCCGCCGCAGAGCCGCACGATGCGGAACGGAAGTTCCAGGGCTTGCAAAAGCCCTTTGACGTGTTCCACCATTTCGTCGAGGGCGGCGTAGGAACGTTCGGGATGTTCGATGCGCACGATTTCCACCTTGTCAAACTGATGGAGCCGGTTCAGCCCGCGCACGTGGGCGCCCCAACTGCCCGCTTCGCGGCGGAAACAAGGCGTGTAGGCCGTGTTTTTGACGGGAAAATCCTTTTCGTCCAGAATCACATCGCGGTAAAAGTTGGTCACGGGCACTTCGGCCGTGGGTATCAAATACAGGTTGTCTTTTTCAATGTGATACATTTGTCCTTCCTTGTCGGGCAATTGGCCGGTGCCGTAGCCCGATGCTTCGTTGATCAAATGTGGCGGCTGTGTTTCGAGATAACCCGCGGCGGTGTTGCGGTCGAGGAAAAAATTGATCAATGCCCGTTGCAGTCGGGCTCCTTTGCCCTTGTAAACAGGAAACCCTGCGCCGGTGATTTTGTTGCCCAGTTCAAAGTCGATGATGTCGTATTTTTTGGCCAATTCCCAGTGCGGTAGCGGATTTTCGCCCAGTTCGGGTTTTTCGCCCCAGCTGAAAACGGTTTCGTTGTCTTCTTCGTTGCGGCCGGCGGGCACCGACGGATGCGGCACGTTGGGAATTTGCAACAGCAACTCGCGCAGGGCGTCTTCGGTATTTTGCAGTTCGGCGGCCAGGGATTTGGACTGTTCTTTGAGGGCGGCGGTTTTGGCTTTCAGGGTTTCGGCTTTTTTGGCTTCGCCCGATTTATAGAATTGTCCGATTTCTTTCGACAGCCGGTTCATTTCGGCCAGCAGCCGGTCGGTTTCGGTTTTCAGGGCCCGGCGTTTGTCGTCCAATTCCAGGACTTGGCGCAGCATGGGTTCGAAGTCCTTATTCCGTTTGGCCAGGGCCGTTTTGACGCGTTCGAAGTTTTCGCGGATAAAAGGGACGGACAGCATAGGTTCGGGTATTTTGTTCCTTGCAAATATACCGCTTTTTCGTGTGGTGATGGAGATGTTTTTTTGTTTTGGGGCGCCCCGGCGCACAAGTTCACGCATCGGCGGTTGCTTCAAGCGGCGGAGCACTTTCGCACCCGCCGGCGTTCACTTGGCGCCGTCGCGTGCTCCGCTCCTATCTTGCTTGCATCCGGCGGTTTTTGTAAGGCCGGCGCCGTGGTCTCTTGCGCTGCGAGCCCCCGCCGCCGGCACAAAACATTCGCCGGCTGCCGCGCAAGGATACTGCTACGCCCGCTGGCGCAAAGATAGGTCGCTGAGTGATTTTGCGTAGCAAAATTGTATCGAAGCGACCGGACGGCCGGGGCTTCGATACACTGCTCACTACGTTCGCAGCACGCAGCCGCCGGCCTTTTCCCCGCGCGATAAATCGCTTTTCCCGCGCGATAAATCGCGCGGCTACAATGGGACATCCAGCCTTGGTTGGAATATCAGGGTTTATGGATAACCTGCTACCCAAAAATTGTAGCGGAGCGAGACCGAAGGGCTCGCGGAGCCCGCAGCAGACCGTAGGGCTGATGCGGTAGCGGAGGCAGACCGGAACGGGCTGCCGGAGCCGGCGAAGAAGACCGCCGCCGCCGAGCAAAGCAAGGCGGCAAGGGCTTCGTAGCCCGCGGAGCAAGACAAGGGGCGCCGGCGCCGCGCGAAAGCGCGGGGCCGGCGGCGCAAAAAAACGGCGGAATATCCCGGGGCGTTAAATGACCGGTAAATTCCGTATCATAGCATTGGCCGCGGGAATTTTTGCGCCGCCGGCAGCGGAATTTCATTCCGCCGCCGGCGCCCCGACGGCTTGCGAAGCAGCGTAGGGAAACAAGGCGCGGCCTTGGCATTGGCCATAGCAAGCCGCAGGTTCCCGAAGCACATAAAAAAAACCACCCGAAAATCAGGTGGTTGCAATTTCCAAATGTACCCGCGGAAGGACTCGAACCCTCAACCCTCTGATCCGAAGTCAGATGCTCTATCCAGTTGAGCTACGCGGGCCCAAAGCGGTGCAAATTTAGCAATTTTCCCGCTACGACAAAAGGGATTTCACGATGCCGGCGATTTGTTTGCCGTCGGCGCGGCCGGCCAGTTTTTGCGTGGCCATACCCATGACCTTGCCCATGTCTTTCATGCTCGATGCGCCGGTTTCCTCAATGATTTGTTCCACCGCGGCGCGGATTTCGTCCTCGCTCATGGGTTCGGGTAGAAAGGCGGCAATGACCTCCATTTGGGCCAATTCCTCCTGTTCCAGGTCGGGGCGGTTCTGTGCGCGGTAGATTTCGGCGCTTTCCTTGCGCTGCTTGACCAGTTTTTGCAAGAGTTTCATTTCGTCGGCTTGGCTGAGTTCGGTGCCTTTGCCCTTGGTTTTTTCCAGCAAAATGGCCGACTTGATGGCTCGCAGTGCGGCCAATTTGACGGCATCCTTTTCGCGCATGGCCTGTTTGAGGGCGTCCATTACTTTTTGTTCGAGCGTTTGCATCATCAATCGAATTTTTGGTTCAAAAAACTGTGGTCGTCGTCCCAACGGGGATTTTCACTTTCCAAATTTACGATATTTCCGCTTTGTCCGCCCGGAGGTACGATGGGGCCCGAAAAGTTTTTCGAAAAGCGGTAATTATAGTTGCGCAAACGTTCGATTTCGTCCCGTCCGAGCGAAGGCGAAGCGGGTTTGGTGGCCGTTTCCGCCTGTTGGCCGTTGCGAAGCTTGTGATGCCGTTCGAAGCGTGTCATCATTTCCTTTTCGTAGGGTTCGGGATTTATTCGGCCGGTATGGGTGTCGCCGGTTGCCATACCGGTTTCCGTCACAACTTCGGTGCGTGTGGCCGCTTCGGGACGGGTATTGGTATTTTCCGCTCGATTGTCGGAAGCCGTATCATCCTTTTCCGGTTCGTCGTTATCGTCCAAATCATCGAACAAGGTGGGTTGTTCTACGGTGGGTTTGTGTTCCTTTTCGGTTACAATGATGATTTCGGGACGCTTTTTGTCGTCCTGTTTTTCGGAGGCCGGTTCGGCTTGTTCGGCCGGCTTGTCGGCTTGGGGCGTTTCCTTTTGTTTTTCCTGTTGGAACAATTCCCATTCGTGGCTATAATCATCATCGGCAACGGTTGTGTTGCCGGATTCCGCCGGGTCTTCCGTTTTTTCGTTGCCTAAATCCACTTGGACAATAATTTCTTTTTCGGACGAATCGGTTTCGGCCGGTTCATCCGCAGTGTCGGCGTCGTGGGGAAGCGGAATGGTAATACTTTTGGTATTTTCGGCTTCCGTAGGCACCACTACCACGGTTTCGTTTTTTTCTTCGTCTTGGAAATTTGCCGATTTGCCCGTAAATCCGGTAGCAATGAGCGTAACGGCAATTTGGTTTTCCAATTCCGGATCTTCGCCCAAGCCGAAAATGACCTTAACCTTGGGATTTTGGGCTTGGTTGTGCAGCATTTTGTGAATCTTGTTGATTTCGTTGACCGTGATTTGCTGCCGGCCCGATAACACCAGTACCAAGAGGTTTTTGGCGCCTACGATTTTATTGTTGTTCAGCAAAGGCGATTCCAAAACTTTTTCCACCACCTCCTTGGCGCGGTTGGGCCCTTGTGCTTTGGCCGTGGCAATGAGGGCCGTTCCGCTGTCTTTGAGCACGGCTTCCACATCGTTGAAATCCAGGTTTATTTCCCAGTTGTAAATAATCACATTGATTACGCTCATCACGGCATTGTAAAGCACATGGTCGGATTTGGCAAACGCTTCTTTGAAGCCCAAATCGCCGTAAATTTCCACCAACCGTTCATTGTTGATCACAATCAGGGAATCCACGTGGCGTTTCAGTTCCTGCAAACCTTTGCGGGCTTGCTTCATACGATGTTCGCCTTCGTATTCGAAAGGCATGGTTACCACGCCCACGGTGAGCAATCCCAATTCGCGGGCCACGCGCGCGATTTGCGGAGCGGCACCGGTTCCCGTTCCGCCGCCCATGCCGGCCGTAACGAAAACCATTTTGGTGTTTTGCGAGAGGATTTCCTTGATTTCGTCCAAACTTTCGGCTGCGGCTTTTTGGCCCAAGCTGGGTTCGCTGCCGGCGCCCAGACCGCCGGTAACATTTTTGCCCAACTGGATTTTGCGCGGCACCGGACTGGCTTTGAGGGCCTGCACATCGGTGTTGCAAACGATATATTCGGCTTGTTTGAGCGTATCGTTTTCATACATATAATTTACGGCATTGGTGCCGGCACCGCCTACGCCGACGACCTTGATCAGGCGCGATATGCGTTCCTGCAAATGGTCGAATTCTATGACGTCGTTAATATTTATCATGGCTCCTGATTTTTAGTTGTTGGTTTCATCGATAACTTTACCGAAACCGGAGGAAAAATTATCCAAAATACGTTTAAAAAATCCTTTCTTTTTCATTTGGTAAGATGCGGGATTTTTCAATCGTTCATCCAATTCGTCATCGTCTTCGTCCAAGGTTGTATTTGCGGTTCGGGCATTATTTTCCAAGGTCGCATCTGCCGCGCGATTTTCCTTGTCGGCTTCCGAAAAACTTTCATGAGGCGCAGAACGATATTCATCACGGTCGGAGGTTTGCGTTTCTTCGTCCAAAGCCAAATCCAGCAAACCTACAACCGTGGCAAACTGGGGTTGATAGAGCCGTTCGATTTTGGCATCGGGCGCCAAGAGCGGACGGGGGTCGCCGGCGGTAACGTCCATACCCAATTTGAATTGCAGGTATTGCACCAGGTTTTTCATCTGCGAGCCGCCACCGGTTACCACAATACCCAGGCCGATTTGTTCGCCCGGGAAAAATTCGCGGTATTCGTTCAGGAAGCGATCGATTTCGTTAACGATAATATCCACCTTGAAACGGATGGTTTCCGAAAGCATTTCCTGCTTGATACGCAGGGGCTTGGGGCTCCAATCCAAGGGGATTTGAAGGGTTATGTTTTTTTCGGCGTTATCGGGTTTGACCGACCCGTAGCGCATTTTGATCATTTCGGCCATGGAAGGTGTCAGGTGGAATTTTTGGATGATCTCGGTGGTGATATAGTCGCCGCCATAGGGAATAATGCCCGCAAAACGCACCTTGCCTTTGTTGCAAATCAATATATCGGACGTACCGCCCCCAATGTCCACCAAAGCCATACCCAATTGACATTGCGGTTCCTTCATCACCGCCTTGGCCGAAGCAATGGGTTGGAGGAAAATATCTTCGGTTTCCAACCCGGCCATATCGATGCTGCGTTCCAATTTTTTGATTTTGTCCACATTGCCCACCACAACCATAAACGAAGCTTCGAAACGCTTGCCCAAGGCGCCCACGGGCGAACCGTGAACCACTTGGTTATCCACCAAGAAGGCCTGCGGATAAACATCCAAAATTTCTTCATTGGGGTTAATGGTAACCGATTGACGGGCCATATCGGCCAACTTGTTCAAATCGGCTTCGGATATAAGTTCCTGTGGTTCGGGACGGATAAAATATTCCCGCGTGTAGAGCGTTCGGATATGGTCGCCCGAAATGCCTACGGTAACTTTTCGTATGGGCCTATCCAGTTTCATTTCCAATTCTTCCTTGACGTGGCGGATGGTGTCGGCCGTTTCCAACAGGTTGAAAATTTCGCCTTGAACCATTCCGGTATTTTGCAAAACCGAGTAATCCACCACTTGGATTTTTCCGTTTCGGTTGCGAAAGCCGGCCACGGCCACCACCTTGGTGGTGCCCACGTCCAAGGCCACTTTGATTTCTTGTTCCTGCACGGGTTTGGTTTGCCGGGACGGATTATGTATTTCTCCGGGGGTCATCGTCCCTTGCTGATGGTTTTGGTTAAAATTCGTGTTCATAGCGGTGCGTTTTGGACATTAATTATTTTTGGTACAAACAATTTGATTATCAAACATCAGGTTGATTTCGGTATAAGGATTGGCGGCCTTGCGGCCGGTCAAATATTTTTCGATTTCGAGTAATTTGTAAAACTTCCAACGGTAGTCGTCGGTATCGCCGAAAACCACCGGCGACGAAAGTGTGCGCAGATAAAGCCGCAGGTTGTTTCCGTCGTATTCCATCCGGCGCACTTGTCCGTGCAACCGGGCTTGGCGGTGGATGTAGGTGAGCAATGGAAATAATTTTTTTACTTCGGCCCGGCCAATGATGCCGGTAAGCACGGGCAGCGGTTCTTTTTGCAAGCGGGAAACCGGCAAAACCTTTCCGCGGCGGTCGATGTAGGACACACTTCCGTTGCCGCGTACAACGGCAATGGGTGTGATTTGGCGGATTTCGGCGTGTAAAAGCCCGTCGGGGCCGAGCCAAACTTCGGCATTTTCCACCATCGGATGCCTTTCGAGTTCGCTTTCCAGCCGGTGAACCAACGAAGGGATGTCTTGCACGCCGTTGCGCGGAGTGCCGGCAATAATGCGGCGAATGTCGTCTTCGGTTACGTAATGTTTGTTTTCGGGATACAAGCGCACCACCGCCTGCGGATGCGAAACGGACGACCATTTACGGAGCGCACGATGATAGCTTAACCCGATGGAAAGGGCTAATAAAATCAGTAGTGCAATCAGAATAATATGTCCGAATACGGTTTTCATTTTCCTGCTAAATCCTTGATAATTTCATCCACGATTTTTTGCGTTGCATCGGGGCGGGCGAGGTTGCGTATTTGTTGCTGCATATGGCGGCGGGCATCGTCGTCGGCCAGGAGGTTTTCCACGGTTCGGGGAAGTTCTTCAAGCCGGTTTTCGGAAAGCAAAACGGCCGCACCCTTGTCGGCAAAAGCCCGGGCGTTTTTGGTTTGATGGTCTTCGGCCACATTGGGCGAGGGCACCAAAATCACGGGCTTGCCGGCCAAGGCCAATTCCGACAGCGTTCCCGCGCCGGCACGCGACACAATCACATCGGCCACCGAAAAGGCACGCTGCATATTTTCGATAAAAGGCACAATGCGCACCCTGTCGTTTTCCAAATCCCGGTAACGTTCGTAGTAGAGCTTTCCGGTTTGCCAAAACAATTGCATTCCTTGGGGCAGGCCATCCTTGACCCAGCGGGCGATTTCCCGGTTGATGGCCGCCGAACCCAAACTGCCGCCCAAAATCATCACCACGGGCAGGGCGGGATAGAGCCCGAGCGCCTTGAAATCATCGTCCTTGGCAGGAGGAATATTTTTCAGGTCATCGCGAACGGGGTTTCCGGTCATGATAATTTTTCCCTTCGGGAAAAAACGGCGCACTTCGTCGTAGGCGGTAAAGATTTGGCGGGCCCGCTTGGCCAGGATTTTATTCGTAATGCCGGGATAGGAATTTTGTTCCTGAATATAGGTAGGGATACCCATTCGTTGGGCCGTCCACAAAAGGGGAAGCGATGCATAGCCACCGGTTCCGATGACGGCGTCGGGCCGGAAACGGCGTATCAATCGGTAGGCCTTCCATAAACTTTCCAAGGTTTTGAAGGGCAAGAGCAAATTTTTGGCACTCAGCTTACGTTGCAGTCCGGCAATGGGCAATCCCGTAATGGCGTATCCGTGCTTGGGCACGCGTTCCATTTCCATACGTCCCAGGGCACCTACAAATTGAATTTCGGCCCCGGGCAAGCGTTTTTTCAGTTCGTCGGCAATGCTGAGGGCAGGGAAAATATGTCCGCCGGTTCCGCCGCCGCTTACAAGGAATTTATATGTCGTTTTCGCTTTATTCATCGTATTGATTTTCTTTCGTTTTGGCCGTCATCCCAATCTGAACAATGACCCCCAGCGCAAAGGCCGTCATAAACAAGGTGGTCCCGCCCGCACTGATAATGGGTAAAGGTTGGCCGGTTACGGGAATCAGCCCTACGGCTACGGACATATTGATTAGCGCTTGAAAAGTAATGGGCAATCCCGCCGCCAGAACCAATAATTTTTCGTAATAATCTTTGGTCAAACGGGATATGGCCAATATTTTTAATGATAAAAAAATGTAAAGTATCAATACCAGTAATCCGCCCAGAATGGCGCCGTATTCCTCCACGATTATGGCATAGATAAAATCCGATGAGGATTGCGAGAGCAAATTCTTTTGGACGCTCTTGCCGGGTGCAAAACGAATAAGCCCGCCCGATGCAATGGCGATTTTGGCCCGCAAGGGTTGAATGTCGGTTTGTTGTTTTTCCTTGGAGGCAAAGCGTTCAAAGCGATTGATCAACGTATCGATACGGTTGGGAATATATTGCGGAAAGGCCTTGGCCGCCAGGAAATACATCAACAAACCCAGCAATCCGAGCAAACCGGCATACAGGAATTTTTTAAATCCGTAACCGCCCAAAAACA
>WGAP01000049.1 GCA_015494775.1 Flavobacteriales bacterium
CCGGTTTTGACCCGCCGCTGTGCACCTGCAAAACGTTTTATTTCTTTGCCGCTCAAATCAATAAAAGTCCAAGCCACCAAGCCCTTACTCGCCGGCACTTTTACTTCCACATAGCCCGAAGCAGGGTTGGGATAAAGTACAAAATTGCGTAGCAAATCTTCTTCGCCGATTACGCGGAAATCAAAACATTCGGTATTATCCGCCGTGTTGCTCTCACCGCTTTGGGCGTCCACCACGGCGCAGGCACGATGCCAACCGCTTCCTGCGGCCGACAGGCGGGCCGAGACTTGCACCTTGGTACAGGCGGCCAAATCCACATTTTGCTGCGCCACCGTCTGATTGTCCACTTCGAACCGGACGCCGACACCCGTAAAATCATTAGCGCTTTGATTTTTGACGTGCACCGAAAAGGTCAAGCTGTCGCCTTCACGTATTTCGGCCGTGCTGTAATCACTGTCCACAATGGCCAGATTTACCCCGCTGCCGCAAGTGCACATGCTACTGTCGGTGCGGCGGCGGAGCATGGGTAGCTTGGCATATAAAGCATCGCCCGGACATTCGGTTCCGCTACCCGAATCGCGATGGCCGGCGATGGTGTGCAAGGTCAATCCCGACGAAGCGTGGTAGGCCGTGCCCAAAGGGTCCAAATTTTTTTGGCAACATTTAAAAGCCGCATATTCCACGAATTTGTCGTGCATCACTGCCGGCGGCTGAAAGGTGTTGAACGTACCCAAATAGGCAATTCCGCAGGTTTCGGCATTATGCCCCGAAAAATGTGCACCCTTGACGTCTTCGCCCCGGCCCACATACATCAATCCGTTTTGGTCGATCAGGTAATTGTAGCCGATGTCGGCCCAGCCGCGTGTGTGCACGTGAAAATCCCATATTTGCCTTACGCGAGCCGCCCAATCGCTTTCGCCGTTGGGCGTAGCCGTATGGTGGACGATAAGGAATTTGACATCGGTATGTACGGGATTGCTTTGCGGCGGACAGGCATTGTTGGGACACCATTGGTCGCGCGTAATTACCGACGGGTACGGACAATTGCACGAAGATTGAACATTGGCATTTCCGTCGGGCCGTTGGCCCGCTTTTTCCTGCAAGGCAGCGGTTTTCCCCGGCCAATAAAGGCGCACGTGCACCCGGTTGATGCGTGTGCCGGGCGCTTTTCGGATTTCGAGCCGGATCCGTTGGCGCAGGTTGGGCAAATCCGTAAAACCGAACCACGCATCGGCTTGCGGTTCCAAATCATCGGCCGGAATTTCCAGGCGTTTATTTCCCGTCAGTACAAAAACACGTATGCCCTTGCCGGCACGATGTCCGTAAACGGCCACTTGCAGATTGACAAAAGGATTATCCTTGGCCGCTTGTACTTCAAATGCTTCGCTTGTCCATTTCCGCGCTCCGCGATGCCATTGCAGGTGTAAATTTTTCCCCGTTTGTCCGTATAATGGCAGTGCAAACACCAACCAAGTCCAAAGCCAAAGCCGTTTTTTCATTTGTTTGTATCGCTTTCCTTCAAAGTTACAAAATTTGACGGGGCACAAGCAAACAGGCATCGGAAAATTCCGAAATACATCATAGGATTCCACAGGTCAGTCGTTATTATATTCGTTCCGGCCGGTGTTTATGCTACAAGTTTTGATGTTATTTCATTTGAATTTCCGGTAAAAAATCAATGTTTTTTCCGTTACATTGCCGGTGCGATCCTTGACGCGGATAAGCAATTTATGTTTGCTTCCTTCGAAGCGTAAATCATTAAAATCATATACGGCCTTTCCCGTTTTGGGCTCCCAATCCACCAAAATCCAACGACCGTCGATATAGGCCTCCACCGAACTTATGCCCGTTTGCTTGTCCGATACGCGAAAACGCAGATAACGCCACCGGCTGATCCATTGCCCGTTACGAATGTTTAAGCCCGAAATCACCGGCGGAATGCTGTCGAAAAACACCTTGTAATGACCGAAGTTGTAAGTATTCAAAATCAAACTGTCGCGTTTGCGCCGGGCCGTGGCAAAATAATATTTTCCGTTTCGTTCCGAAAAACGCGCCAAATAGGTGTAAACTTTTTGCGCCGGCGGGATGTCTTTCAAACTGTATGCCACCCTAAAACGCCGGTTAAGCGGAATGTCCGGCCGTCCGATGCTGAACGCACGGTAATCCTCCACCAGGGCAATGCGCGTGCTGTCATAAACACAATGCCGTGGAATATACACGCGCACCGCATCATCACCCAAATAGGTTTCGTGCGACCAACCGGCGGTTTTCACTTCTCCGTCATACTCAGGCGGATGGTTTTCGAAGGATTGCCGCGGCTTCCGGCCGATAACCCAAGCATAAACATGACTTGTATTGCCTTCGAAATCGGCCAATTCAATCTTAATTTTGTAGGTCTTCCCCGATTCCACGGGAAGAACGCCGTGCCGCACCAATTGGGTAAATACCGGAAGTTCGGCCAACGGATGTTTCCAAAGCCGTTGCACATACACATGTTCCCGCACATAGCGCGGATAATCGATAAGCAAATTGATGCAGCGGTTGAGCCCGTAATCCAAGCGGTCCATACGGGTTTCGTAGGTTTTGATGCCGTTGACAAACACGCTGATGCGATATAGCCCGTTTTTGTTCCACGTGTTGTTTTGACGGTCGAAAGTACGGATACCCAGTCCTACGGCTCCGTAGGCCGTAACGGCCTCCATTTGGTAATCATGTCCTTGTTGTTTGTCCAAAATGCCTTGTATGGGTTTGTTCCCTCCGGCCACCACCGAACTATCGGCCAAGGGATAAAACCACAAATCCACCAGGTGCGGCGGCAAGGTGTCGGGCACCCGGAAGCCGAAGCGCATGGGATTGACCGGATGGGCTTCGTCTTCGCGCAATTCAAAATGCAGGTGCGGGCCGAACGAGCCGCCCGTGTTGCCCGAATAGCCGATGACCTGTCCTTTTTTTACCGGAAAAAGATTCTCGTTGAGCCGAAGTTCAATAAAAAAGCGTTGTTTTTCATACTGCTTGCGCTTGACATATCCGGCCAAATCGCCGGCAAAGGCGCTCAAATGTGCATAGAC
Source organism: Flavobacteriales bacterium (assembly GCA_015494775.1). Classification (GTDB taxonomy): domain Bacteria; phylum Bacteroidota; class Bacteroidia; order Flavobacteriales; family Flavobacteriaceae; genus JAADED01. The sequence goes on from WGAP01000049.1 coordinate 3,069, forward strand.
CGATATTTTCCCGTCGGGATGTTTGACATAAACCACCTTTCCGTAACCGCCCCGTTGGACCTTGATGCGGTAAATATATCCGTCGGCAATGGCATGGACTTTATATCCCGTTCGGCCATTGGTTTTGATGTCCAATCCCGCATGGAAATGCCCCGGCCGTAATTCGCCGAAAGTGGCCGAAAGCAAGGGCGGCAAGTCCAAGGGAAAACGATAGCCCGTAGTGTCGGCCGTCTGTGCCTGCAATCCGGCAAGTGCCGATATTGTCAGTAGGAAAAACAAAAAACAGCGCTTCATTCCTCCGGTTTGTCTTTTTTGTCCTTACGCATCAGCAGGTAGATGGATGCGGCCATGTAGAGCACAAAAAGCATGATATTCCCACCCGAAAGCCGCGGCGGAACCACCAGCAGTCCGTAATAGACAATAACTCCCATCACAAACAATACCAAGGTAAGCAAAGGTTTGTTTTTGAACATTTTAATTCGATTTTTTTTGGATTAACGAACGTATTCGGGCATCCAATGGCGGATGCGAATAATGGAATTGCACATACAGGCGGTCGGGTGTAAGGTTGGACAAATTACGCGCCGCCAACTTTTTGAGAGCGCCGATTAATTGTCCGGCATAACCGTAGCGCGCGGCATAGGCATCGGCTTGGAATTCAAAACGGCGTGAAAGTGAATTACTGAGCCAGCCCGTCAGCACCGTAAAAGGTTCGTAAAGCAAGGCAAAGGCCGTTAGTCCCACGGCAAAGGATGCCTCCTTGGCGCCCAATGCCCGTGCCAGTGCCGCATTGTCGATGACCAACGACAGCATGTAAAACATCAGTCCGGTTATGGCCACCGACAGCACAATTTGCCTTAAAATATGCCGGTGCTTGTAATGTCCGATTTCGTGCGCCATCACCGCGGCTATTTCATCCGGTGTCATTTGATCGACAAGTGTATCGAACAAGACGATTTTCTTCATCGGCCCCAAGCCCGAAAAATAAGCGTTGGCCTTGGTGCTGCGCTTGCCGGCATCCATCACGTAGATATTACGCAAGCGAAAACCGGCCTTGGTCGCCAATTTTTCCAAGGCATCACGCAATTCGCCTTCGGGCAATGGCGTCAGTTTGTTAAACCACGGCACAATGATGTCCGTATAAAGCATGCTCATCAACACACTGGAACCGCTGATAAGCACCCAGGCCCAAATCCAAAATGAAGTCCCCGTCTGCCGGTAAAACCACCAAATGGCCGTAAGCAACAACCCGCCGATGAGCATGGTCAAAACCAAGGATTTGATTTTATCCGAAACGAACAAGCGTAAATTACTCCGGTTGAAACCGTATTTTTCCTCGATCCGGAATACGGCATACCACGAAAAGGGCAACGAAATCAGGAAGGATGCCAGATAAAGCAGGCCGAAATAGGCCATCATTTGCGCCCATTCGCTTTGGAAATAATGTCCCAAAGCATCATAAAGCCGTCCGAAACCCTTGAACAACAACATCAGCAGGAGCAAAATAAACGAAACCGCGTCCTGCACCCGCCCAAAGCGGTGGTTTTCACGTTTGTAATCCATGCTTTTGCGGTATTGCTCCGCATCATAAATATCTTGTGTTTCGGGCGGCAAAGCGTCGCCGAAATGCTTCGCATTGCGCCACCGCAGGTATTGTTCCCAGCCGAAACCGGCCGTTACAATCAGCAGCAACAGAATGTAAAGTCCTTGCTCACTCATCTTTGGCGGGCTTGCGGTTGAACAACGTCATGGCCTGTTGAAGGCCTTCGAGCAACCAAGTGCGCAAAGCATCCAACACGCGGTCAAGGATGGCCGGCAACTGCCGTATTTCGTTTTCCGACCAACGTCCCAACACATAATCCACCTGTTCGCCAGGCGCAAAATCCTTACCCACACCGATACGCAGGCGGGCAAAACGTTCGGTGCCCAGTGTTTCGATGATATTACGCAATCCGTTGTGTCCGCCGTGAGAGCCCTTGGCGCGGATACGGATTTGCCCGAAGGGCAAGTTAATGTCGTCGGTGATGACCATCAGATTTTCCAAGGGGATATTCTCCTTTTCCAACCAATAGCGCACGGCCTTGCCCGACAGGTTCATGTAGGTTTGCGGTTTGATGATCACGATGATTTTCCCGCGGTAGCGGGCTTTGGCCACTTGGGCATACCGGCCGGAACCGAAATCTACATCCAAGGCCC
>WGAP01000050.1 GCA_015494775.1 Flavobacteriales bacterium
ACTTTGTCGTTCAACATTAAGTTTTGTTCCGATGAAACAGTATTTGGACTTGATGCGCACGGTGATGGAACGCGGGACGGACAAATCCGACCGTACAGGTACCGGAACGCGTAGTATTTTCGGCTGGCAAATGCGTTTTGACCTTTCGGAAGGATTTCCGCTGGTTACGACCAAAAAAATCCACCTTAAATCGGTGATTTATGAATTGCTCTGGTTTTTGCGGGGCGATACCAACATTCGTTACTTGAACGAACACGGCGTGCGCATTTGGAATCCTTGGGCCGATGAAAAGGGCGACCTGGGTCCGGTGTATGGCGCTCAATGGCGCAATTGGAACGGGAAAGGCATCGACCAAATCAAACAATTGATCGAAACCTTGAAAACCAATCCCGACAGCCGCCGGATGATGGTTACGGCTTGGAATCCCGAGGTGATGCCCGAAAGCGGTAAATCGCATGCCGAAAACATTGCCGCCGGCAAGGCCGTGCTTCCGCCTTGTCATGCCTTTTGGCAAGTCTATGTGGCCGATGGTAAATTATCGCTGCAACTCTATCAGCGCAGTGCGGATATTTTTATCGGCGTGCCGTTCAATATTGCTTCCTATGTCTTGCTTACGATGATGTTGGCCCAAGTGTCGGGTTACAAGCCCGGTGAATTCGTTCATACCCTGGGCGATGCGCATATTTATCGCAATCATTTCCGGCAGGTGGAAGAGCAATTGTCGCGCGCGCCGCGCCCTTTGCCGCAGATGCATATCAATCCCGGGATCAAGGATATTTTTGCTTTTCGATACGAGGACTTTACGCTAACGGGTTACGACCCGCACCCGCATATTCCCGCACCGGTGGCCGTATGAAAAAAAATCCCGTTTTTATAATTGCCGCCGTAGGCAAAAACGGAGAAATCGGCAAGGATAACGATTTGATTTGGCGTATCCCCGAAGACTTGCGCCGGTTCAAGGCATTGACGATGGGTAATACGGTGATTATGGGCCGTCAAACCTTTTGGTCCATCGGAAAGAAATTGCCCGGCCGGTTCAATATTGTTTTGTCCCGCGACCCGCAGTTTCGCGCGCCGGGTATTTGGGTGCGTCCGTCGGTTGACAGTGCCTTGGCTTTGGCCGCTTGTTTTGGGAAGCCGGTTTTTGTCATCGGCGGGCGGAAAGTTTACGAAAGTTTTATGCCTTTGGCCGACAAATTGTATTTGACCGAAATCGATGCCCGGGCGCCCGAAGCCGATGTTTATTTTCCGGATTTCCGGCCGGAGGAATGGGAGCGAGAACAGGTTTCGGAATTACAAAAAAAAGGCACGTTAAGCTACCGGTTCGTAACTTATCGTCGCTGGAATGATTAAAGGGGAGGGACGGACTTGCGAGTAAAAAAAAATCTTTATCTTTGCGCACGCAAAACCGGATGGCCCGGTCGTCTAACGGCTAGGACGCAGGATTTTCATTCCTGTAATCGGGGTTCGATTCCCCGTCGGGCTGCAAAAGCGATGATTGACATCGACACCAACCGGATGGCCCGGTCGTCTAACGGCTAGGACGCAGGATTTTCATTCCTGTAATCGGGGTTCGATTCCCCGTCGGGCTGCAAGGTGAGAAAAACGAACCAAACAAACAACAAAACGAGATTATGGCAAATCACAAATCCGCACTCAAACGTATCCGCCAAAACAGCAAACGCCGTTCGCACAACCGTTTCTATCACAAGGTTGCGCGTACCAATATCAAAAAATTGCGCATGACCGAGGATCCCGAAACGGCCAAAAAATACCTGCCCAAGGTCGTATCCATGCTCGACAAATTGGCCAAACGCGGCATCATTCACAAAAACAAGGCGGCGAACCTGAAATCGAAATTAATGCGCCACGTAAACGCGCTGTCCAAGGCCTGAGGTTTTGGCAGGGTTTTTGCGTGAGCGCCAATAAAATTTTGATTATGAAATATTCCAAATGGATTTTGGCCCTGGTAATGATATATCTGGGTCAATTTTTTGTTTCGGCCCAAAACACGGTGGAATACGGGGGCATTACTTGGTACCTGAATTATGACGAAGCCCGGAAGGTGGCCATCAAAGAACATAAACCCATTGTTATTTTGTTTACGGGCTCGGATTGGTGTCCGCCTTGCAAGGCCTTGCACAACGAAGTTTTGCCGAACAAAATGTTCCTGGAAGAAGCCCGAGGCGTTATTTGGGTCTTGGCGGATTTTCCGCGCCACAAGCCCATGAGCGATGAACAAAAATCGCGCAATCGTCAATTGGCCATGCGTTTTTTGGGAAGGGCGGGGGTGCCCACCATGGTGGCCGTAAATCCCGAAACCGAAACCGAAATTCGTCGTATTTCGGGTTATAATTTTTACAAACACGACATACAACCACACATTAACTTTCTTATTTCGGTAAAAAAATCTTATCCGAAGCGATAAATTTTTGTATATTTGCTACTAAAATGCCTTGTAGCCGTGAAACGTTTTTTTCTCATATTGTTGTTAGCCGCTTTGAATATCAATGCTTTGCAAGCGCAATACCGTACGTTTGACGGTTATTCCATCGGGGGAAGTTACGGCTTTTTCAAATCCGATTTCGGCGAACGATACGATTGGAATACGAACATTGCCAACAATGCCTATCAATTTAATGCCAAATTGTATTTCAATTTTTACAAATTCCATTGGCGCATCACCAATCATTTCCGTTTTTTTGCCACCTTTGATTTTGCGTACGGCAATTTAAAGCATCGCGGTCATTATGCGTTAAAGTCTTCGCAAACCGCCAAACGTTTGCGTGCCATGACGGCTAAGCCCATTTTGGCGGGCATCGGTGTGGGAACCGAATTTTGGTTGCAGGATTTGACCTATTTTTCCTTCAATAAATTATATGGTATATACCGCGTTAGCCCTTATGTGGGCATTTCCGTGCTGGGTTATTATTACAAACCCAATATCCAATCGAGTTTGGGTAATATTAACGACCCGTCGATTCAACCGTATATTTTACATCCGCGATTTGTGGGGCATGTATATAATGATGGAGGTTTTACGCCCGCAGTGAATATGACGCTCGGATTTAGTTATCAAATCACGGCCTTGACGCATATATATTTGGAAAACAAATTCACCTGGTTTCCCAACGACCGGGTTGACGGATTGGATGTAAACGACGGGGCGGATAAGTTTTCCGATTGGCTTTATGCGCCGATTGTGGGTGTTGAAATTGTCCTGCCATAAAAAATTGCCGTCTTCGGACGGCTTTTTTATTGGGAATATGTTCTTTGGAAAACAAAAAAAAATTAGGATATTTGTATAACCCAAAATCAATAACCAAAATGATGAAAACAACTTTCAAGACCTTGGCATTCGCAGTCTTTTTTATGGCTGCCAATGTGATTTTTGCGCAAAGCAAAATTACGGGTACCGTCGTTGACGGACAAACCAACGAGCCCTTGCCCGGAGCAAACGTCTTGCTCAAAGGCACACAAAACGGGGCTGCAACCGATTTCGACGGTAAATTCACCTTGAATGTCGCGCCCGGTACGTACACTTTGCTGGTGTCGTATGTGGGTTACGAGGATTATTCCCAAACCGTTTCGGTAAAAGCGGGTCAAACCCTGAATTTGGGCAAAATCAAAATGAACGCTTCGGCCGAATCACTGAATCAAATTACTATTGTGGGCGTGGCCGATATCGCCAAAGAGCGTTTGACACCTGTGGCCCAATCCACCATCAAGGCAGCCGAAATTCAAGAAAATTTGGGCACCAAAGAACTGCCCGAGGTTTTGAATTACACGCCTTCGGTTTATGCTACCAAACGCGGTGGCGGTTGGGGTGATGCCCGTATCGACATCCGCGGCTTTGACCAACGTAATACGGCCGTACTCATCAACGGTATGCCCGTAAACGATATGGAAAACGGCTGGGTTTATTGGAGCAACTGGGCTGGATTGGCCGACGTGGTTTCCGCCATGCAAGTTCAACGCGGGCTCGGTGCTTCCAAATTGGCCATTTCCTCCGTGGGTGGTACCATCAACATCCTGACCACCACCTCCGAAA
>WGAP01000051.1 GCA_015494775.1 Flavobacteriales bacterium
ATGGAAATCAATCAACAAACAACGCGAAACCTCAATCAAATTCATCGTAAATTAAACACTCGACCGAGAAAAAAATATGACTATGAAAATCCAGATCATTTATTCACTATGTTTGTAAACCAAAAAGTTGCATTTGGGGGTTGAATCTGCCAACTTCTCCCAACCGGCGGAAATCGATGCCGTTTGTCGGAAAATCCGTATCTTGCGGGTTGGAAAAAATCATACCATTCTATGGATTTAAACGAAGAACGGATTATACCCGTCAACATCGAGGAGGAAATGAAAACCGCCTACATCGACTACTCCATGTCGGTGATTGTTTCGCGGGCCCTTCCCGATGTGCGCGACGGGCTCAAACCGGTGCATCGCCGTGTGCTCTACGGCATGTATGAACTCAATTTGTTTTCCAACAGGCCCTACCGTAAGTCGGCCCGTGTGGTCGGTGATGTTTTGGGTAAGTATCACCCCCACGGCGACAGTTCGGTTTACGAAGCCATGGTGCGTATGGCCCAGCCGTGGAGCATGCGCTATCCCTTGGTGGACGGTCAGGGTAACTTCGGGTCCATCGACGGCGACAGCCCGGCGGCCATGCGTTATACCGAAGTGCGTATGCGCAAAATCGCCGAGGAAATGTTGGCCGACATCGACAAGGAAACGGTGGATTTCCGGCCCAACTTCGACGAAACGCTCAAAGAACCCGTGGTTTTGCCGTCCAAATTGCCCAACCTGATTGTGAACGGGGCACAAGGTATCGCCGTGGGGATGGCCACCAATATGGCACCGCACAACCTGTCGGAAACGGTGGATGCCATCAATGCCTACATCGACAATCCCGACATCGGCACCGAGGAATTGATGCAATACATCAAAGCGCCCGACTTTCCTACGGGCGGCATTATTTATGGCTATCAGGGCGTAAAGGATGCCTACGAAACGGGCCGCGGTAAAATCGTGATGCGCGGACGCACCCACATCGAGGAAATCAAAGGGCGCGAAGCCATCGTGGTTACCGAAATTCCTTATCTGGTCAACAAGGCCGATATGATCAAAAAGGCCGCCGACCTGGTGAACGAGAAAAAAATCGAAGGTATCAGCAACATCAAGGACGAGTCCGACCGCAAGGGAATGCGCATTGTTTTTTACCTGAAAAAAGATGCCATGCCCAGCGTGGTGCTCAATCAACTTTTCAAATACACACAACTGCAATCGTCCTTTAACATCAACAATATTGCCTTGGTCAAAGGCCGTCCGCAATTGCTAACGCTCAAAGATCTGTTGGCCCTGTTTGTGGAACACCGCCACGAAGTGGTGGTGCGCCGCACCCAATACGAACTGCGCAAGGCCGAGGAACGGGCGCACATTTTGGAAGGGCTCATCCTTGCTTCGGATAATATCGATGAAGTGATCGCCCTGATCCGCAGTTCGAAAAATGCCGAGGAAGCCCGTCAAAAACTCATCGACCGCTTTGAATTCACCGAAATTCAAGCAAGGGCCATCGTAGAGATGCGGCTGCGTCAGCTTACCGGACTGGAACAGGACAAATTGCGAAACGAATTTGCCGAATTGCAGGAAAAAATCAAGGATTTGAAAGACATCCTGGCCCGCAAGGAACGCCGTATGCAAATCATCAAGGACGAAATGCTGGAAATGAAGGAAAAATACGGAGACGAGCGCCGCACCGACATCGATTTTGCCGGGGGCGACGTGAGCATCGAAGATTTGATACCGAACGAACAAATGGTGATTACCGTTTCGCACGCGGGTTATATCAAACGCACTTCGCTCTCGGAATACAAGGTGCAAAACCGCGGCGGAAAAGGTCAACGGGGCGTGGCTACCCGGGCCGAAGATTTTCCCGAACATATTTTTTCGGCACGTAATCACGACTATGTGTTGTTCTTTACGCAGAAAGGTAAAGTTTTCTGGCTGCGCGTGTTCGAAATTCCCGAAGGTTCCAAGGTGTCCAAAGGGCGCGCCATTCAGAATTTGATTCAAATCGAACAGGACGACAAAATCAAGGCCATCCTCAATACGGGCAACCTCAAAGACAAGGATTATGTCAATGCCCATTACGTGATTATGGCCACCAAAAAAGGCCAGGTGAAAAAGACTTCGTTGGAACAATACTCACGCCCGCGACAGTCGGGTATCAACGCCATTACCATCCGCGAAGGCGATGAACTTTTGGATGCCAAGCTCACCACGGGCGATAGCCAAATCATGTTGGCCGTCCGATCGGGCAAGGCCATCCGTTTCGACGAGGAAAAAACCCGTCCCATGGGCCGGACGGCTTCCGGCGTGCGGGGTATCATGCTCGGCAGTCCCGACGACGAAGTGGTGGGTATGATTTCGGTGCACGACCCGGATTCCGATGTGCTGGTGGTTTCCGAGAACGGCTATGCCAAACGTTCCAAGGTGGAGGATTACCGCAAAACCAACCGTGGCGGTAAAGGCGTCAAAACCATCAATATCACCGACAAAACCGGCAAACTCGTGGCCATCAAAAACGTGAAGGACGGCGACGATTTGATGATTATCACGCGCAACGGACTCACCATCCGCTTTTCGGTGGACGACATTCGACAAATGGGCCGTGCCGCCCAAGGCGTGCGCGCCATCCATTTGCGCGAAGGCGATGCCATTGCGTCCGTGGCCAAAATTGCCCGGGACGAGACGGTGGAAGACGCGGAAAACGGCACGCAAAACGCCGAAAATACACAAGCAAGCGAGAATGGCACACCGATTGATATACCTTCAACGGATAAACCCGCAAACGAAAAAGAATAACCAAAAAAAGTATAATTCATCATGAAAAAAATTGTTCTATTTGTTTTGACTTTGATGTTGAGCGCGAGTGTTTTTGCGCAAAAAAAGGAAATTAAAGCCGCCGAAAAGGCATTGAAAAAAAATGATGTGGCTGCGGCGCAGGCCAGTTTGAAGCAAGCCGAATCCCTTTTCGACCAAGCCGATGCCAAAACCAAGGCCCGTATTTTGTTTGTCAAAGCCCAATTGTCCGAGCAAACCGGCGACGAAGAAACGGCCGTAAAAACCTATAAAAAATTGGTTGATTTTGAAAAAGAAAACGGCTTGAACAAATACACCAAGCCGGCCAAAGATGCCTTGGTTAATTTGGGCCAAAGTTTGCTGAAAAAAGTAGATGAAGCCAATAAGAACAAAGATTACGCAAAGGCCGAAAAATACATGAAATTGGTCTGCGATGTAGCACCCAATGACGATAACCTTTACATTTTGGCCGTGCTTCAACTTTATTCCAAAAATTACCAATCGGCCTACGACAACCTGAAAAAACTCTACGACAAAGGTTACGACGGCGTGCGCACGGTGTATAAACTTTACGACAAAAATGCCCAAAAGGATATCACGGTTTCTGACGAAAAAACCATGAAGTTTTTAGCCAAGACCGACCAATACGAAAATCCGCGCGTGGAAAAAACCAAATCCAAGCGTTCGGAATTGGTAACCAATATGTTGTTTGCTTTGAACAAATTGGGCAAAGACGAAGAAGCTTATCAATTGATCAAAAAAGCCCAAGCCGAAGATCCCGACAATACCGACCTGATTATCGGCGAGGCCAATTATTACCTTAAAAAAGGCGATAGCAAAAAATTCGCCGATGCCATGAAACGGCTTTTCGAAAAAAATCCCAAGCCGGCTTATGCCTACAATATCGGTTTCGGTTACTACAAAATGGGCAAACAACAAGAGGCCTTGAAATGGTTCAACAAAGCCATTGAATTGGATCCTAACTATAAGGACGCTTATATGGGTGCAGGCCTGGCCGCATTGTCCAAAGAACGTGAATTGGTGGACCAAATCAATCAAAATCTCGACCACCCGAAAAAATACGATGCGCTTATGGCCCAATTGAACGAAGTATATCGCAAGGCCTTGCCCTACCTGGAAAAATATCACGAACTCGACCCTTCGGACATCAACACCGTCCGAACCTTGAAAAAAATCTATACTTCGCTTGACATGACCGACAAAGCCAAAGAAATGCGCGCTTTGTTGAAACAAATGAAACAATAATCCGAAATATCATTCCTGCTTTAACCGCTCCCGAACGGAGCGGTTTTTTTGTGCCGAAAAACAGAAATTTTGCCTGCGAAAAACCTAACTTTACGACAAACAAACGACCATGAAAATCCTTGTTATAAATGCCGGCAGTTCTTCGTTTAAATTCGAGTTGTTCGATGCCGCAAACGGATTAAAAAGCCGGCTTCGCGGACTGGCCGAACGCATCGGCGAAGCCGAAGGGATTTTTCGTGCCGCCGATACGGAAATCGTGGCCCCCGTTCCCGACCATCAAACCGCCATGCGGTTGTTGAAGGAATATTTGGAAGAAAATGCGGAACAATTCGGCTCGCCGGACGAGATTCGGATTGTGGGCCACCGGGTCGTGCACGGCGGAAACACCTTCGTGGAGCCCACATTAATTACCGGCGAAGTGAAGGACAAAATACGCAGTTTGTTTCATTTGGCGCCCTTGCACAATCCGGCCAACTTGAAGGGCATCGAAATGGCCGAAAGGTTTTTCCCTGCGGCCCGGCAAGTGGCGGTTTTCGACACGGCCTTTCATCAAAGCATTCCCGAGCGGGAACATCGCTATGCCATTCCCGAAAGCTATTACCGGCAAGGCATTCGCCAATACGGATTCCACGGTATCAGTCATCAATACGTGAGCCGTAAGGCCGCCGAATTGCTGGGCCGGAACGATTTGCGGCTTATTACCCTGCATTTGGGTAACGGCGCTTCCATGGCGGCGGTAAAAAACGGAAAAAGCATGGCCACCACCATGGGTTTCGGGCCATTGGCCGGCCTGGTGATGGGCACACGCAGCGGCGACATCGACCCTTCGGTGCTGCTGTATTTATTGCGCGAAGGAATGACTTTGGACGGTTTGGATAAAATGCTGAACAAGCAAAGCGGGCTCAAAGCCCTGTTCGGCAGCAACGATATGCGCGATGTGGAAACCGCCTATGCTTCGGGCGATCCGAAGGCCCGTTTGGCATTGGACATTTACACCGGACGCATTCGCAAATATATCGGCGCCTATACGGCCCTGCTCGGCGGCACGGATGCCTTGGTGTTTACGGCCGGTATCGGCGAACATTCGGCATTGGTTCGGGAGAAATCCGTGGAAGGATTGGGTTTTGCTGGAATCGAAATCGACAAGCAAAAAAATCAAAATCCCGACAAATATGGCGGAGAAATTCAAGCATCCGGCGCCAAGGTCAAAATACTGGTCATTCCCACACGCGAAGAACGGGAAATTGCCCGTCAATGCCTAAATTTGGCACATGAAATCCTTTGACCCGGATTATACGGCCTATTTGGAGCAATTCGTAACCGAGCGCAGGACAAAGATTTTCCGGCAGGTGCTGGCCCAACGCACGCGTTACCTGACCGTGGTGTTGGAAGACACTTACCAAATGCACAATATCAGTGCCGTGGTGCGCACGGCCGACATTTTCGGTATTCAGGACGTGCATATTATCAGGAAAAATTACGAAACCCGGCTGTCGCACGGCATTGCCAAGGGCGCCGAAAAGTGGATTTGCCTGCACGAACATCGCGATAGTTTGGCCACCATCGATCAATTGCGGCGACGGGGTTACCGGATTATTGCCAC
>WGAP01000052.1 GCA_015494775.1 Flavobacteriales bacterium
GATTGGTGCCGTGGGCCGATGCGGGAATAAGCGCTACGTTCCGTTGATGCTCTCCGCGGGCTTCGAAATAGGCCTTGACGATGCTCATGCCGGTATATTCGCCCGCAGCACCCGAATTGGGTTGAAAAGTGATGGCATCCAGTCCGGTAATTGCCAAAAGATAATCGCCCAACCTGCGGAATAATTCATGATAACCGCGGGCTTGTTCTTTGGGGGCAAACGGATGCAAATTAGCCCAACGCACGTCGCTGAGCGGGAAAAGTTCGGCGGCGGCATTGAGTTTCATGGTGCAGGAACCCAAGGGTATCATGCTGTGGGTGAGCGACAAGTCCTTGCGCTCCAAGCTTTTGATGTACCGCATCAAATCCGTTTCGCTCCGGTAGCGACGAAATATGTCTTGATGCAGAAAATCATCGTTGCGCAATAATTCCGCAGGTAAATAAGTCGTATCGTTGGACGGCAAAGAAATATTTTTTCCGGTAGCTTGGCCTATGATATGCGCCAATTTTTCCACATCCGCTTCGGTGGTCGGTTCATCCAGGGAAATCAAAACGGTTTCCGGACCTTCGAAGTAATTCAGGTTGATTTGTTCGGCCTCGGCAAGCGGACGGATTTTTTCGTGGGGAATTTCCAGCCGTAGCGTGTCAAAGAAATGTTTGTTTCGTTGTTCGATGCCGGCCTTTTCCAAACCGGCTGTCAAACGGGCCGCCAGCGAATGAATACGACGGGCGATGCGTTGCAGTCCTTCGCGCCCGTGATACACGGCATACATGCCGTTCATGATGGCCGTCAGGGCCTGGGCCGTGCAAATGTTGGATGTTGCATGTTCGCGTTTGATATGTTGTTCGCGGGTTTGCAGGGCCATACGCAGGGCGCGGTTACCGCGTGCATCCACACTCACGCCGATGATGCGGCCGGGCACCTGCCGTTTGTAGTCCATGCGCGTGGCCAAAAATCCCGTATGCGGACCTCCATAGCCCAAGGGCAGGCCGAAACGTTGCGTGCCGCCCGTTACGATGTCCACGCCCTCGAAACGGCCGGGCGGCCGAAGCAAGGTGAGCATGAGCAAATCCGTATGTACGGCGGTTTTGATTTCCGCTTCGCGGAAAGGACGTAAGTTGGCTTTCAGGTCGGGAATTTCGCCCGAACGCAGCGGATATGCCAGCAAGGCGCCGAAAAAGCTTTCATCGGCTTGGAAATGCCGGGGGCTGTCCACCGTGAGTTTGATGCCTTTGAAGCGCGCCCGGGTTTTGACCACTTCCAATACATGGGGAAACAAACCCCGGTCAACAAAAAAACGATTGGCGCCGGCCTTTTTTTGCTGCCGCGTACGCAGGTTGAACAGCATCAACATGGCTTCGGCGGCCGCCGTGGCATCGTCCAGCAGCGAAGCATTGGCCAATTCCATGCCCGTAAGTTCGGTGAGCATGGTTTGGTAGTTGAGCAATGCTTCGAGCCGGCCCTGTGAGATTTCGGCCTGATAGGGGGTGTAGGAAGTGTACCAGGAAGGGTTTTCCAAAATATTGCGGCGAATAACGCCCGGCGTATGCGTTCCGTAAAATCCGTAGCCGATGTAGGAACGCCAAATCCGGTTGCGCGAAGCCAAATCGTTCAAATCCTCTTCCAAAGCGGCTTCGGTCAAAGGTTCGGGCAAATGCAAGGGCAATGTTCGGCGAATATCGTCGGGAACCGTTTGTGCGATAAGCGTTTCCAAATCGGGCAGGCCCAGGGCGTCCAGCATTTGGCGTTGTTCCTGCTCGTCGGGTCCGATGTGGCGGTACAAAAAATCCGGTTGTGTGCTCATGGGCGGGCAGTTGTGTTGGATGAAACGGACATCAGGCGCCGTATTTCCGGGCGGTTTTTTCGGCGATTTTGACAATGAGTTCCGTGGCCTTTTGCATGGATTCCAAGGGAACGTATTCGTAGGGGCCGTGGAAATTCAAGCCGCCGGCAAAAATGTTGGGACAAGGCAGCCCTTTGAAGGACAGTTGCGCACCGTCGGTACCGCCGCGGATGGGTTTGATTTTGGGCGTGATGCCCAAATCTTTCATGGCCGATTCGGCAATTTCGATAATGTGCATATTGGGCCGTATTTTTTCCAGCATGTTGAAGTATTGATCCTTCAAATCCACTTTGACTACGGGTTTGTCGAAGCGGGCATTGATACGGTCGGCCACTTGGAGAAAGAATTTTTTGCGCGCTTCGAATTTGTCATGGTCGAAATCGCGGATGATGTAATACATTTCGGTGCGTTCGGTGGAGCCGTTGATGCTCAGGATGTGGTAAAATCCTTCGTAGCCCTCGGTGCGTTCGGGCACTTCGTCTTTGGGGAAGGCCGACATAAATTCGTTGGCTATCAGGATGGAGTTGATCATTTTGTCCTTGGCATAGCCCGGATGTACGCTTTTGCCTTCGATGATGACCTTGGCGCCTGCGGCGTTGAAGTTTTCGTATTCCAGTTCGCCCACATCGGAGCCGTCCATGGTGTAGGCCCACCGGGCACCGAATTTTTCCACATTAAACTTGTGGGCACCGCGTCCGATTTCTTCGTCGGGATTGAAGGCCACGCGGATTTTTCCGTGCTTGATTTCGGGATGATGAATCAGGTAGTCCATGGCCGTCATGATTTCGGCCACGCCGGCTTTGTCGTCGGCGCCCAGCAGGGTGGTTCCGTCGGTGGTGATGAGCGTTTGGCCTTTGAATTTTTTCAGTTCGGGAAAATAGTCGGGGGAAAGCACCAGGTTTTTTTCGGCATTGAGCACAATGGGGCCGCCGTCGTAGTTTTCGTGAATCTGCGGATTGACGCCCGTGCCGTTGTAGTCGGGTGTGGTGTCGTAGTGGGCGATAAAGCCGATAACGGGCACTTCGGCCTCGGTGTTGGCCGGCAGTGTGGCATAGACATAGCCGTGTTCGTCCAATTCCACCTCTTGCATGCCCATGGCTTCCAACTCGTCACGTAGCAAGCGGGCGATTTTCCATTGTTTGTCGGTGCTGGGGGTTTTGTCGGATTCGGGGTCGGATTGGGAGTCTATTTTTACGTAGCGTAAAAAACGTTCGAGTAATTTTTCCATAACGATTTGATTTTGTTCAAATGTAAAATTTTTCGGTCAAACGGGGAGTGTTTTTTGACAAGGATTTGATGGACGGGGAAAGGCCGGCGGCTGAGTGCTGCGCCGAAGGTGCAGTGTATCGAAGCCCCGGCCGGTCAACACGGTCGCTTCGATACAATTTTTGCTGTGCAAAAATCACTCAGCGACCTACGTTGCGCCAGGGATGGGAGCGGTTATGCGCTGGCGGCGC
>WGAP01000053.1 GCA_015494775.1 Flavobacteriales bacterium
CACGCTTGCAGGGCAAGAGCGGGCCGCCCGCGCATTTGAGCGGACAGCCCGACGGCGCCACGTGAGGAGCGGCCGACGGGAGCGTGCTCCGTCATCGCGAAGCGGCGGCCGATGCACCGCAGGTGCTCCGAACGTGAGCGGCGGGGCGCCCCAAAAAATCCGAACATCCAAAAAACGTATCTTTGCATAAATTTTACGTTTGCTATGTTCGAAAATCTGACCAGTAAACTCGATAAGGCCTTTCATATTCTCAAAGGGCACGGACGCATCACCGAAGTCAATGTGGCCGATACGCTCAAAGAGGTGCGGCGCGCCTTGCTCGATGCCGACGTGAACTATAAAATCGCCAAGGATTTTACCAAACGCGTCAAGGAAAAAGCCCTGGGACAAAACGTGCTAACAGCCCTGAAACCCGGGCAGGTGTTGGTCAAAATCGTGCATGACGAACTGGCCGAACTGATGGGCGGGCAAGCCGCGGGATTGAACCTTTCGGGTAAGCCCACGGTCATCCTGATAGCCGGCTTGCAAGGTTCGGGTAAAACCACCTTTTCGGCCAAATTGGCCAACTGGCTCAAAAACAAAAAACACAAAAAACCCTTGCTGGTGGCCGGCGACGTTTACCGACCCGCCGCCATCGAACAGCTTAAAGTTTTGGGCCGACAAATCGGTGTGGAAGTCTATGCCGAAGAAGACAACAAAAATCCCGTTGAAATTGCGCGCAAAGCCATTGAATATGCCGGTAAAAACGGTTTCGACACGGTGATTGTGGACACGGCCGGACGCCTGGCGGTGGACGAGGAAATGATGAACGAAATCGAAAACATCAAAAAGGCCGTCAATCCGCAGGAAACCCTGTTTGTGGTGGATGCCATGACCGGTCAGGATGCCGTAAACACGGCCAAGGTGTTCAACGAACGCCTGGATTTCGACGGCGTGGTGATGACCAAATTGGACGGCGATGCTCGCGGCGGTGCGGCCCTGTCGATCAAGGCCGTGGTCAACAAGCCCATCAAATTCATCGGAACGGGCGAAAAAATTCAAGACCTGGATGTTTTCCATCCCGACCGTATGGCCGACCGCATCCTGGGTATGGGCGATATTGTGAGCTTGGTGGAAAAAGCCCAGGAACAATTCGATGCACAGGAAGCGGCCAAACTGCGTAAAAAAATCGCCAAAAACGAATTCGGCTTCGACGATTTCCTGAAACAAATCCGCCAAATCAAAAAGATGGGCAACATCAAGGACTTGGTGGGAATGATCCCCGGGATGAACAAAATCAAGGATTTGGACATTGACGATGACGCCTTCAAGGAAATCGAAGCCATCATCCTTTCGATGACACCCGACGAACGCCGTCATCCCAAAATCATCAACAGCTCACGCAAAAAACGCATTGCCCGCGGTTCGGGGACCAGCGTGCAGGAAGTCAATCAATTGCTCAAACAATTCGAGCAAATGAGCAAAATGATGAAAATGATGCAAAAAGGCGGCGGGAAAAACCTGATGCGTATGATGGGCGGACGCGGATTGCCGGGCATAAACTGATAACCCGATGAAACGGCTCGACGGCAAACGGTTTGCCGGCATTATTTTGAACGACTTGGCCCGGCGTGTGGAACATTGGCGTCAAATTAAGGGCCGGGTGCCCGGTTTGGGTATTTTGCGGGCGGGGGACGACCCGGCCGGACGGATGTATGTGGAAAATAAAATCAAGCGGGCGGAGCAAATCGGCTTGAAGGTTTTTTACCGGAACCTTTCCGAAAACGATGAACAGGCCTTGGTGCGTGCCGTGGAGGATTTCAACGGGCATCCGGACATTGACGGATTTATCGTGCAACTTCCTTTGCCCGCCGGTTGGAATACCCGTAGCATATTGGAAAAAATCGACCCGGCCAAGGATGCCGACGGCTTTCATCCCTTGAACTTGGGCCGTTTACTGACAGACGATTTTGATTTGATGCCGGCCACGCCGGCAGGCATATCGGAACTGCTGCGGCATTATAAAATTCCGGTGGCCGGCAAGCACGTGGTTATAGCCGGACGAAGCCGTATTGTGGGGCGGCCTTTGGCGGCCGTGTTGGCCGGACGGCATCCGGGAGGAAATGCCACGGTAACGCTCCTACATTCTCATACGCCCGAGCCCGAAGAATATATCCACCGGGCCGATATCTTTGTTTCGGCCGTGGGAATTCCGCATCGATGGAAGGCCGAAATGTTCAAGCCCGGTGCAGTGGCCGTGGATGTGGGTATCAACACCTTGCCCGGCGGAAAAATCACCGGCGACATTGATCCACAAGGCCTGGAAAAGGTGCTGTCGGCCTATACGCCCGTGCCCGGCGGCGTCGGCCCTATGACCGTGGCGATGTTGCTACGGAATACGTTGTATTTGTTTGAGAAGCGGGTGGCGGGAAAGGAGTAGAACGGAAAAAGGAAGCCGCCGATATTTGGTTTACTTCATTGTTACCATCAACGGACCGTATTTTGGTATTTTATATAGCTTTCGGGACTGAAAACCGCCAAATTACTGTTTTTGTAGTCTTTGGTATTGCGGGTAACAATCACATCAATTGTCCCCGAGTTTTCGGCTGCGTAGTTTTGCAAAGCATCTTCGAAATCCTTGAAATCCAAATGCAGGGCTTGGGTTACCACTTGTCCGTCAACAGGTATGACGCCGATAACAATCAAAAGTTTACGCAGCGTGTCAATAACCTTTCGATGCGAAGCCGACCGGCGAAGTAAGTAATAAAGATTACTGATTATAACAGGAGTAACAAATCCTTGAATTTGCCCCGTTTCGCATCGGCTCAAAATGAGGGCGGCATCATCGGAAAAGGGCCTACGGTCGTATAAAAAATCAAGAATGACATCCGTGTCGATTAAAATCCTGTTCATTTTAAATGCTTATTGGCTAAAATTTCGGAAAGGGCTTTTTTGTAATCATCCTTACCGGGCGCTTTGAAGCTTCCGCGCAAAGAACGGAGGATTTGACCCTGTTCGGGCCGTTTTTTTTTCTGTTCGTTGGTAATGCTTATAAGAAAATTTTCGACGATGTCGGACAAGCTACGGCCTTGCATTTTGGCATATTGCTTGGCTTTTTCGATTACGGAGCGCTCAATGGACAATGTTAATTTGGTATTCATCGTTTTCGATATGGTTATACGTGCAAATATAATTAATTATATACGTATATCCAAATGATGTTCGAAGCGATTATCTTCAATACGGATGCTTCGATACAATTTTGCTCTGCAAAATCACGCAGCGACCACCAAAACAGGTGCCTGAGTGCTGTGCCGAAGGCGCAGTGTATCGAAGGCACCGGTCGAGCATACCGGTCATTTCGATACGATTTTGCTTCGCAAAATCACTCAATGACCTATATCGCGCCAGGGATGGGAGCGGTATGAGCCGCCGGCGGTGCCGATGGTTTTCCGCCCGGCGGAGGCGCCCGAAGGAAGCCCCACGCACGGGCGGGCGCGGGCGCGCGGCACGCGCGCCCGCGCAAAACCACGGCATCCGCCAAGGCGAATA
>WGAP01000054.1 GCA_015494775.1 Flavobacteriales bacterium
ACGGAGAAATGCCCAACTGGAAGGTTTTCCTGATTTATTTTATTCCGGCCATCATTTTCATTATCATCATGCTCAACCGCACCATGTTGCTCAAACTGATTTTGAATTTGTTGCAAACCATCTTCGAACCCATTCGCCGCTTCTTTATCCGTATGCATCGCGACATCGAACGGCTCATCGATGAGATTAACAGTCAGGAATTTGTGTTTTTTACCAAAGGCAAAAGCATTGCCAACCTCAACAAGGCCATGCTCTATATCCGCGACAACGAACACACCAAAAAAGTCAAAATCGTCAAGGTGTTGAAACCCGGCGAAAGGGTACCCGAAAAACTGCTCGAATACATCAAATTTTTGGACGAAGAATATCCCCAAATCAAAATCGAATTTGTGCCCGTCGAAGGGGAATTCGGACCGAAACTCATTCACGAATTGTCCGAAAAATGGGGCATTCCCATCAACTTTATGTTTATCGGTTCGCCGGACGAAAAATTCCCGTATCGTCTGGAAGAATTGGGCGGGGTGCGCTTGATTATGTAGCCGGTGTGCTACTGTTTTTTAGGCGTTCCGAAGCCCTTCGGGCTTCTACACGGCTTCATGAACCACCTGCTGTGTTTCACTTCGCGGCTCCGCAAGCCGGCGGCTTCCGGGGCCGATGCCAAAGGCCGCGCCTTGTCTTGCTTCGCGGCTCCGCGAGCCCTGATGGTCTCGCTCCGCGGCTCGGGAAACCTGCGCTTCCGCAAGCCAACGCAAAGCCCGCGCTTGTTTTCCCTCGCGGCTTCGCAAGCCGGCAGGCCGTCGCTCCGCTCCGGCCTTTGTCTTGCTCCGCATGCTTCGGAGCCCTTCGGTCTCCTGTGCAAGGGCGTGGAGCCGGCGCGCTAAAATTTTTTTTCAAAAAATAATTATAAGTTATTGAAAATCAATTCAAAACTAAAAACTCAAAATTCATAATTAAAACCGCGCTTGTCTCCACGCCTTATTTATTTTTTTAAACAACAGGTTTAATCTTCCACTTTAAGTGTCTTGACGCCCGGGCTTTCCCAAACACGAATTTTACCTGCCGAGTCGCTGTAAATCAGGACGGCATCCAGTTCCGGCCGTGCTTGAATATACTGTTTGGCCTTTTCAAAACCCGATGCCATACAAGCGGTAGCCCAGCCGTCGGCATCAGTGCAGTCGGGGGCCAACACCGAAGCGCTGAGCAAATGACTAATGGCCGGATAGCCGTTCAGGGCGTTGATGGTGTGCACATATTTGCGCCCCGTTTGCGGGTCGATTTTGAATTTGCGGTAATTACCCGAAGTGGCAATGGCGCGGTCGCGTAGGTAAAGTTCCAAAATTTCGGAGTTACTTCCCGGCACGGGATAATCGATGCCAACAATCCAATCGCGATTTTCGGCGATATTGCGTCCGCGCGCCACCACTTCGCCACCCAATTCCACCAAATAATTCCGGTAGCCCTTGGACGCAATCATAGCGGCAATCCGGTCGATAACGTAACCTTTGGCAATGGAGTTGAAATCGATAAAAATCTGCGGATATTTTTTCCGCACAATACCCGCGGAATCGATTTTGACCATGTCCAAACCAATATATCGCATCAAGGAATCCACCACGGACGAATCCCGTTCAATGCCCGCGATGCGTCTGCCGGGCCCAAATCCCCAGGCGTTGACCAAAATGCCGATGGTGGGGTCGTAGCGCCCCCCGGTGGCCTTGTAAATTTTCCTTGCACGTTCCAATACAAAACGGAAATGTTTGTCCACTACGAGCGTATCGCCGCGGTTGATACGCGAAATCAACGAAGTGGCTTGATAGGTGGAAAGCGAGCGGTTAAGCCGACGGATAACGTCTTGGATGTCCCGGTCCGAGATGGATTTTCCTTCGCCCTGCACACGAATATGATAGGTGGTTCCCAGCGCATTGCCTTGGAAATAATAGCTGTGCGGGCGCCGGCATTGATTGAAGGTAAGAAGCAATAAGAAAATCAGGACAATCTTTTTCACACCTAAAAGGGATTTGGATGTTCAAAGGTAGAGCTTTCCGATAAAAAACGGCCACCCCGGGCAGGATGACCGTTTAAAATTTTTGTATGGGTTGAAATCAGTCGAGCCATTCGGTAAAAAAGTCCATCATTTCTTCCTTGAAATCGTAATGGAGACGGATGTAGGTGCGCATTTCGTCGCGCAGGGGTTGTTGTTCGCGATAAAGCCGTCCGTCCAGGGGTTCGGTAATGTCGGCTTGGCGGAT
>WGAP01000055.1 GCA_015494775.1 Flavobacteriales bacterium
CAAACTAAGGAAGAAAGAAGGTAAGAAAAATTTCTCCGCCACGGTATCGTTAAACGTACCTAGTCGACCAGGGTTCTTACCTTCTTTCCCTTTTGTTTCGGATGTAAACAAAATTATAAAATTTTTCATGCTGCAAACATACGAGGCGACCCGAGGAAGCCCCACGCACCGCGGCATGGAAATGCCGGTGCGGGCAGCCGGCCCGTTTGAGCGGAGCACGCGGTGGGCGCCGCGTGAGGAACGGCAGGCGGGAGGACGCTCCGCCGGCCGAAACGCCTGCCGGGGCCCCGCCGCGGCGCCGAAGGCGCCGGCGAATTACCGAAGGCAAGTCGCGCGGGCATCCGCCCGCCGGCGGGGCCCCGAACGCGCGCGGCCGGGCGCCCAAAAAATATTTGACCCGAAATAACGTAACTTTGTGCAAAACAAGTATGACCTTATGACGCCCGAACATCCCGAAAAACTCCTTATTCGCGTGCTGCAAATCATGAACGCCCATCCGCGCAGTTCGTTCAACTACCGCCAATTGGCCGCCCGGCTCGAACTGCATTCCGAGGAACTCAAACAATGGCTGCGCCGCGAACTGGAACGCCTGGCCGACGAAGAAAAAATCGAAGAAACGTCCAAAGGTAAATACCGCATCAAACCCAAGGAAATTTTTGTGGCCGTAATGGAATTGACCAACAACGGCAGCGGTTTTGCCGTTACCGACGAGCTGGAAAAAGATATTTTTGTACCCAACCGCTACCTGAACAAAGCCCTGAATGGCGACCTGGTCGAAGTGCGCATCCTGCGCCAACGGTCCGGACGCAATCCCGAAGGCGAAGTGATCCGCATCATCGAACGGGCCAAAACCCGCTTTACGGGCATTGTGCGTATGCTCGAAGGTTTTGCCTTTGTGGACCCCGACGACCCCAAAATGTACAAAAGTTTTTATGTGGACGATGAAAACCTGAACGGCGCCAAGGACGGCGACAAAGTGGTGGTGGAAATGACCGATTGGCCGCCCAAAGCCGGCAGTCCCTTCGGCCGTGTGCTCAAAGTTTTGGGACGCCCGGGTGATAACGAAACCGAAATCCACGCCATCATCGACGAATACAACCTGCCCTACGAATTCGACCCCGAAGTGGAAATGGCCGCCGCCGATTTGCCCCGCGAAATTTCCGACGAGGAAATCGCCCGCCGCCGCGATATGCGCGACCGCGTTACCTTTACCATCGACCCGGCGGATGCCAAGGATTTCGACGATGCCCTGTCGGTGCGCAAGCTCGAAAACGGCCGTTGGGAAGTGGGCGTCCACATTGCCGACGTAAGCCACTATGTGCGTCCGGGCAGCGTCATCGACCGCGAGGCCTACCGGCGGGCCACATCGGTTTATTTGGTGGACCGAGTGATTCCGATGCTTCCCGAAGTATTGTCCAACGACTTATGTTCCCTGCGCCCCAACGAGGACAAACTGACCTTTTCGGCGGTGTTCGAAATGGACGAAAGCGGCAAGGTTTACAAACGTTGGTTCGGCCGCACGATCATCCATTCCGACAAACGCTTTACCTACGAAGAAGCCCAGGAAATATTGGACAAAGGCCGGGGGCTTTTTCACGAACAGCTGTCCGTGCTCAACCGCATGGCCAAAAACCTGCGTAAACAACGTTTTGCCCGCGGCGCCATCAGCTTCGAAAGGTCCGAAGTGCGTTTCCGGCTGGACAAAAAGAAAAATCCGGTGGAAATCTATGTCAAAATTCCCATCGACACCCACAAGCTCATCGAAGAATTCATGCTGTTGGCCAACCGCAGCGTGGCCGAATTTGTGGCCTTGGAAAAGAAAGGTAAAGTGTTCGTTTACCGCGTCCACGACAAACCCAAGGAAGACCGGCTCGAAGAACTGCGGCGCTTGGTGCTCAAATTCGGTTACCGGCTCAATACCCAAGACGAAAAAAACCTGGCCAAGGCCATCAATGCCTTGCTCGAAGACGTAAAACACCGCAAGGAACGCACCCTGGTGGAACTGATGGTGCTACGCACCATGAGCAAGGCCATTTACACCACCGACAACCGCGGCCACTACGGATTGGCCTTTGACCACTACACGCATTTTACTTCGCCCATCCGCCGCTATCCGGACGTGATGGTGCATCGCCTGCTGCAACAATACCTGGACGGTAAACGGCCGCGCAATACCAAGGAGTATGAGAAAAAATGCATCCACGCCACCGACATGGAAATCAACGCCCAACATGCCGAATGGGACAGTATTGCATATATGCAAGCCAAATACATTCAGGATTATATCGGCGAGGAATTCGACGGCGTGATTTCGGGCGTTACCGAATGGGGAATTTATGTGGAATTGGTGGATACGCTTATCGAAGGCATGGTGCGCCGAACCGAGATGCGAAATGATTATTTTATCTATGACCCCGATGATCAGGCCTTGGTAGGCCAACGCACCCGCAAACGTTATCAACTGGGCGA
>WGAP01000056.1 GCA_015494775.1 Flavobacteriales bacterium
ATTGGAAATAACTCGAATGTTTTTCTTTAACTGTGAATAACGACTCGTTTCAACAATTAAACAATTATCAACTTATAAATCAATAATATAAGATAATATCGATAAAAATATCTACCTACCGGCAGGCCTGTTTTCAGAAAAAATCATCTTTTTTTCTTCCTCAATTTTCCGTATCGCGACACATTTCCCTGCGCGCCGCCGCATATTCGTTCAAAATGCTGCGCATCACTACCGCCACGGGCAACACCTCGTCGATCAAAGCCGCCACTTGCCCTATTTCCAACTCTCCCTCGTCCAAATCTCCCTCGAACATACCGCGCTTGGCCCGCCCGCGGCCCAGCAAGGCACGCAATTGCTCCTCCGTAGGGCATTGGCGATAAAGTTCCTGCAAGCGTTCGTAAAATTTATTCTTAATCAACCGCACCGGTGTAATTTCCTTCAAGGTCAAATCCGTGTCGCCGTCCTTCACCTCGGTTACCACCTGCTTAAACAACCGGTGCGCCGATGATTCCTCGGTGGCCACAAAGCGGCTTCCCATTTGCACACCATCGGCACCCAAAGCCAAGGCCGCCAACAACTGCCGTCCCGTGCCTATACCACCGGCCGCCAAAAGCGGCAAATCGATTTCCCTGCGCACCGCCGGCACCAACACCATGGTGGTGGTTTCCTCACGCCCGTTATGACCGCCGGCCTCGAAACCTTCGGCCACCACCGCATCCACACCCGCCTCGGCGGCCTTCCGCGCAAAGCGGACGCTACTCACCACGTGCGCCACACGGATACCCCGCTCCTTCAAAAAAGGAGTCCAAATTTTCGGATTTCCGGCCGAAGTAAAAACAATCCCAACGCCCTCATCCGCAATGATGTGCATAATCTCTTCAATATCGGGATACAAGAGCGGCACATTCACCCCGAAGGGCCTGTCCGTGGCTTGCTTGGCCTTGCGGATGTGTTCCCTGAGCACTTCGGGATACATGGAACCCGCCCCAATCAATCCCAAGCCGCCGGCATTGCTCACCGCTGCGGCCAGGCGCCAACCGCTCACCCAAATCATCCCGCCCTGAACAATGGGATAGCGGATGCCGAACAAACGACAAATACGATTATTTTTCCCGAACATATTGCATCACCTTTTTGACCTGTTCCAAATCGAAGCCGTAATCCACCGTTTCCACCCGCGCCAAGGCATCATCCACCAATTGATCCACATCCAAGCGGGCCCATTGTTTATGCACATAGTCCAATCGGGCCCGGGTTTCGGGATTCTCGGGCGTAAACATGGCACAAGCATCGTCATGCGGCCGTATCGACACCGCATAGGTGCCCAATGCCCGCGCCCGCCGGATGATTTCCTTCTTGTCCAAAGCCACCAAAGGCCGTAAAACCGGTAACGCCGTAACCTCGGAAATGGCCGTCATATTCTCCAATGTCTGTGAAGCCACTTGCCCCAAAGCATCGCCCGTTACCAGGGCCTGGGCACCCGTTTGCCCGGCCAATCGCTCGGCCAGCAGCAACATAAACCGCCTGAGCAGGACCAAACGCAACTTATTATCCGTATTTTGGGCAATGGCCTGCTGAATGTCCAACACCGGCACAAGGAACAAACGCAACTGCGGCTGATAAACGCTCAGCACACGGGCCAACTCCTTCACCTTGTCCACCGACCGCGGCGATGTGCGCGGCACCGAATGGAAATGAACCAAATCCAACGTCATTCCGCGCGTCATCATCATGGCCGCCGCCACGGGCGAATCGATGCCGCCCGAAAGGGCCGCCACTCCCCTACCCGACGTGCCCACGGGCAAGCCGCCCATGCCCGCTTCGATGCGGTCGTAAATAAAAGTCTGCTCGGCACGCACTTTGACGTGTAAGGTCCAATCGGGGCGGGTCAAATCCACCGGCGCTCCAAGCGTTTCCACCACCAAGGCGCCAATGTCGGCCGCCAATTCGCGCGAAGTAAAAGGCAAGGATTTTTTGAGCCGCCGGGCCGTTACCCTGAACGACTTACCCTCGCCCGGATAATGAAGCCGGGCAAAGCGCAAGGCCTCTTCCAATATGACCTCACGACGGCTCGGCACGCTCCACACGGTGTAAAATCCCGTAATGCCCGGCGTCCGCCGAAGGATTTCCTCGACCAACATACGCTCCTCGTCCGGCAAAGCTTTACGCAATTCGATAAAAATACTCCCGCCGTGCCGGCGCGAAAAATGCAAGTAATCCTTGAAGGCCGCCAATTTTATCTTTAACTGTTCACGCAGCCGGTCGGCAAAAAACTTTTGGTTTTGCCCTTTCAGGTAAATCTCCTCGAAATTGACGATAATGATTTGCTTGCTCATCCGGCGCGAAAGTTTGTGCGAAAGTTACGAAATCTGTGGTTTTCCGCGCTTCATTTCTCGACCATTGCATCATTTATACATTATATGTATTAAACCTCCGGGAGCCGGCCGCCCTTCGCATTCGCTCGGGCGGCGTCTCCCTTCGGGCTCCACAAGCCGTCGGGGCGCCGGCGGCGGAATTTCATTCCGCTGCCGGCGGCGCAAAGAATTAAACGGACAATGCTTTTGATGCGGGATTTACCGATTGTTCAACGTTTTGACAAGGAAATTTCCGTGTTTTTTTTGCGCCGCCGGCCCCGCGCTTACGCGCGGCGCCGGCGCCCCTTGTCTTGTTCCGCAGCTTCGCGAGCCTTTCGGTCTCGCTTCGCATGCTGCGGAGCCCTGACGGTCTCCTTGCACGCCTCGGAACCCTTCGGTTTCCTCGGCGGCTCCGGCAGCCCGTTCCGGTCTGCCTGCGCCTGCCGCGTCAGCCCTATGGTCTGCCTCGGGCTTCGCAAGCCCTTCGGTCTTGCTCCGCAACAATTTTTATTGATGTGGTCACGCAATAAATAACGCGGGAAAAGGCCGGCGGCTAAGTGCTGCGAACGCAGTGAACAGTGTATCGAAGCCCCGGCCGGTCAATCCGGTCGCTTCGATACAATTTTTGCTACGCAAAAATCACTCAGCGACCTACGTTGCGCCAGGGA
>WGAP01000057.1 GCA_015494775.1 Flavobacteriales bacterium
ACATAGCCCACGTTTTGGCCGTATTCGTCATATATATCGTAGCGATTGAGCAACGAATTGTATTCCATGTGATATTCTTGGGCTTGAAGCATCCATGTAATAAGCACAAACAAGATAAGCAAAATTTTTCTCATAATCATCGATTTTTTAAGCATTATTGTAATTTTTTCTTATTGATTTCTTCGGCAAAGGACACCATCCGGTCATAATCGGTTTCTTTTTCCACCAACTTGATCATCACCACCAGTAGTTCCAAAAACAGGAAAAAGGCAAAAAAGAGTCCCCATACGCCGAAAGCCACTTTGTTCTTCTTCATCAAGCTTAATTGCAAATGCAAATCGTCCAACAGTCCTTTTTTGGAAGCCAAATCCTTTTCGACCGTATCCCTTACGCCCAACAGCATTTCTTCTTTTTGCTTTTTGTCGTCGCGCAGGCGGTTGATCTCTTCTTCGAGCCGTTTGTAATCATCGAATTTCGGATTTTCCACGTGTTGGTTTGTAATGGTACGGCTGATAACCTTTCCGGTGGAATCCCTTACCACATGCACCGTGGGCATACTGATGGTGGGATGACGTTCCAGGTATTTCGACAGTTTGACCCTTTCCTGTTCTTTCAGGTTAATAAGCGAGTCCAATTGATGAATTTGGCTGCGCAATTCCACCGTTTTTTGCGGCACCACCCGGTTTACTTCTTCTTGCATTTGCAGGATTTTTTCCTTTTCGATATCATCCTGAAAAATGATTTGGTCGATAATAATAGCGCCGATCGAAGCCATAATCAGTCCCAGCAGAAAGCGAAGCATTCCGATGCCTTTGTTTTTGCGCCCCAAAATAATTGTCCGTTCGATGGCCCATACCAGTACCATGGCCGCCAAGGCAAACAAAAGAGCCCGGCTATTGTCCAATTTAAAATAAACCCGTGCAAACTTATAACCGATAAAAGTCCACAGTCCCATAATGATGCTCAGCGCTGCCAGGTAGCGTTTCAACTGCTTGTATGATGCTTCGCTGCATTGGCGCAGGATGTGGCAATTCATGCCCGTAAGAAAACATCCAAAACGGATGATCGGTGTGTTTTTGCGGTAAGTGGTTTGTTCCACAATGGTTTTTTTTACGTCGTCCATAGTTGATATCAATTTTTGATTTATTGTTTTGTGTTTGATGGTTATGTTTCGATTAATCGTTATTTTCCGTACGGTCTGCTTCCATAGAACCCGAAATGATTTTTCCTTGCAGCACATCGTACATGCCCGTGTAAAATCCCCGCCAAAAGCTTTTGATAACCAATTGAAAATAACCGTTTTCGGTTTCGTTCAAAACATCCTCGCGAATGCGTGCAAGCACTTCCATCTCACTGTCGATGGTTTCGATTACCTTGTCGTTTTCGTGTACCAAATCATGCATGCCGTTTCCGTCATTAAGTGCCTTGACCTTTTCCATTTGCTTACGACGGTCCACATAGTGGTTTTCGATTTGCTGTATGTAGCCCAAATACTTGGCCTTGATGGCTTCCAGGGAGATGTCGCCCATCTTTTTGTCGGGCACTTTCAGGGCCGTCACATAACCTTCGTTGTAATGGTCTTTTTTGAGCAACACAAGCATATCGTCCACCGTTTTCATTTCAATGGTTTGAATAATGTTGTCCGCATTGTTTTGCGGTTGGTCCGTTTTCGGGTCTTTGCGACCGAACATTTTTTTTAAAAAATTCAACATGGCTTATGGTTTTTTTGGGTTAATGTCCAATCAGAAAAAATCTCTTGTAAATGGCATCCGGCTGTCTTTTCGTTCTTCGTTTTGACGCGGAAACAAATGCCCGGTCAAAGGTTTTTCGTCCACCACGAGGAAATTGCCTTCCACTTGTCCGCCGGTAAGCCGGTGTTCGTATCCCAGGCCGGGAGATTTGCTGACAAATTCATGTGAACGCGCCGCTTCGTCCAAAAATTTTTCCAGCACCCGGCGCGCTTCGTCTTGCTTGGCCCGGTAGTCGATTTCGATTTTGAAGTCGTTCGATGCGCCGTGTTTTTTGTTCATCTGCATGCGCAAAACATCCACGATATAGCTTTTGAGAATTTTCAAGTGGTTCTCGGCATATATTTTCCTGTGGGCGATAATGTCCGTCCCCTCCAAAATTCCGTCGATAAAAACAGCGATACCCGTCTGATTTTCCAGGAGCGGAAAATGTCCGGTATATTTTTCCACTTCGCTTTCCAAATCCCTGAACATCCGGTGATAGGAGCGTGTGCGGTTCTCGCGTTTGAAATCTTGCATATAATCCTCAATGTCATGCCATACCCTTGATTGATCGGCCCGAAATTGATTTTTAAACATCAAACTGGCATGCACGCTTTTTTCGATATTTCGTCTTATACGGTGCGAAATCAATTTATCGGTCAGGTCAAAATTTTCTTTCGTGTAGCCCCAACGGCCCTGTTCGGTACAACTGACCGGGATAACGGTTTCCGAATTTTCGGGCAGCAGAATGTTGGTGTTCAACGTCCGGTTTTGCTTGGCACCCGTGAGTTCCTGTCCGGCCAAGATGAGTACTTTCCGGTGGCAACGGTTCACGGCCAACAATTCCGGCACGCGCCCGCTTTCGTTTACTTCGCGAAATTCAACACATTGCCGGGCAAAGGCCTCATCCAAACTTATGATTTCGGATGCTTCCCAAGGGTTTCCACCCACCAGGGGCAAAACAAGCATGTCTCCGTAAACTTGCATCGAACCCGCAGACACATTCCCAAGGAATGCAACAATGTTTCGGTTGAGTTTTTGTTTCATTTTCCGGTTTTTTATTTGTTCCGATGCAAAAATATTGGGCCACAATGCAGTCTATTTGCAGTATAATTTATAGGATAAATTTCCTTTTATAAATTGTTAATCAATAGGTTAAGATAAATATTTCGACTCACCCGAATAATTCGACCACTTCTCAACACCCTCGCCCTTGCAACAAAATTATCCGTTATCTTTGCTCAAATTCCGGTTTCTCCGTGATCGATTTCGAAAAACTCCTCAATCCGCAGCAGCTCCAAGCGGTGATGCACACCGAAGGCCCGTTGATGATTATTGCCGGGGCCGGCTCGGGAAAAACCCGCGTGCTCACCTATCGCATCGCTTACCTGATGCTCCAAGGAACCGACCCTTTCAATATCCTGGCCCTGACCTTTACCAACAAGGCCGCCCGCGAAATGAAGGAACGTATCGCCCAGGTGGTGGGGCCTTCCGAAGCCCGCAACCTGTGGATGGGCACTTTTCACTCTATTTTTGCACGCATCCTGCGTCGCGAAGCCGACAAACTGGGCTATACGCCTCAATTCACGATTTACGACCAGGAAGATGCCCTCCGGGCCGTAAAACAATTGCTCAAAGACATGGGCTTGGACAAGGATGTGTATAAACCCAGGCAAATCCAGGCGCGTATTTCCATGATGAAAAACAACCTCATCACACCGCGCGTCTATGCCCGCACGCCTGAATTGATGGAGCAGGACGAAATGGCCAAGCGGCACATGTTCCTGGATGTCTATAAGCGCTACAACGAAAAGCTCTTTAAGGCCAACGCCATGGACTTCGACGATTTGCTCCTCAAAACCAATGAGCTCCTGGCACGCTTTCCCGAAGTCCTGGCCAAATATCAACGCCTGTTCCGTTATATCCTGGTGGACGAGTATCAGGACACCAACCATTCGCAATACATGATTATCCGTGCCCTGGCCGATTATTATCGTAACATAGCCGTGGTGGGCGACGATTCGCAGAGTATTTATTCGTTTCGCGGGGCCAACATCGAAAACATCCTGCGCTTCAAAAAGGATTATCCCGATGCCACGGTTTATAAATTGGAACAAAATTACCGCTCTACAAAAAACATTGTAGGCGCCGGCAATTCGTTGATCCGGCACAATCGCCAACGACTGGAAAAAACCCTGTGGACGTCCAACGAAACGGGCGAAAAAATCATTGTGCGCAGCGCTTCGTCCGAAGGGCAGGAAGCCCACATCATAGCCCAGGATATACGTGAACAAATAAGCCGCCACGGAGCATCGTTCAGCGATTTTGCCATTCTTTACCGTACCAATTCCCAATCGCGTCCCTTGGAAGATGCCTTGCGCAAACACCGCATTCCGTTCCGTATCTATGGCGGGCAATCCTTTTATCAACGCAAGGAAATCAAGGACGTGTTGGCCTACCTGCGGCTGTTGGTTAATCCGCAGGACGAAGAAGCCCTGCGCCGCATTATCAACTTTCCGGCCCGCGGCATCGGCCAGTCCACCATGGACAAACTGACGGTGGCCTCAGGCAAGGCGGGCAAACCGCTGTTTGACATTATCGAACATATCGACCGGTATCCCGCCGTGCCCATCAACGCGGGCATCCGGCGCAAACTGACGGATTTTGCCGTTATGATACGCAGTTTTCAGGTGCGCTCGCAGGAACTCAATGTGTTTGAACTCACCAAGCAAATCCTCAAAGAAACCCGGCTGTTGGAGGCCTACAAAAAGGACGACCCCATCGACGGAATGGTTCGCGTGGAAAACGTGCAGGAACTCCTCAACGCCATGCAGGACTTCCTAGAAACTCAACGCGAACTGGCCGACGGCGACCCTTCGCTATCGGGTTTTTTGCAGGAAGTGGCCCTGCTTACCGACCAGGACCGTGAGGACGAAGACCCCAACAAAGTTACCTTGATGACCATCCACATGTCCAAGGGTTTGGAATTTCCGTTCGTTTACATCGCCGGATTGGAAGAAAACCTGTTCCCGTCCATGATGAGCATCACTTCGCGCAAGGATTTGGAAGAAGAACGCCGCTTGCTGTATGTGGCCATCACCCGGGCCAAACGGCGGTGTATGATTACCTATGCACTCAACCGCTCCCGTTGGGGACGCCGCGAACCCACAGAGCCCAGCCGTTTCCTGGACGAAATCGACGAGCAATTTTTGGATGTGGCGCCTTTGGCCGCTTCGACGGGCAAATCCTTTTGGGGCGATGACGTTTTCGGCGATGACGATTTACCTTTCAAATCCGCCAGGCCCAAGCCGCAACCGCGTGCCAAGGGCCGCGTATCGGCCAGTATCCGGCCCAAAAAACTCAAAAAAATCAGTCCCGTGCCCGGACAAACGGCCGAAAAAATTCCCGAAGACCTGCACCCGGGCGACAAAATCCGCCATCCCAAATTCGGCAACGGCACCATTCGCGAACTCATTTCCGACCCCGACAACGGCCACAAAATGGTGGTGGATTTCGACCACCAGGGACGGCGGACATTGTTGTTGCGTTATGCCCGCTTTGAGAAGTTGAATTAGGTTATCCGTTTTTTGGATGCTCCGGGAACCGCCGTGCGGCGTTTCCCTCCGCCCTTCGCGCGCCCTGCGGTCGCGCTCCGGCGCTCCGGCAGCCCTGCGGTCTGCCTTCGCGGGCTCCGAAGCCCTTTGCGCCTCGCTACGCTCGGCGGCGGCGGTCTTCTTCGCGGCTCCGGGAGCCGGTCGCCCTTCGCCTTTGCTCGGGCGGCGTCTCCCTCCGCGTGCTGCGGAGCCCTGACGGGCTCCTTGCAGGCCTCGGAACCCTCCGGTTTCCTCGGCGGTCGGCGAACCCGCAAGGCGGTTTCGCCTTTTTTTGTTTTTTTATTGATAATCAAATGTTTAACGTATTTTGTAGATACGCCCAAATTGGGCGTATCTACGGACAAAAAAATAAACTGCCTACAAT
>WGAP01000058.1 GCA_015494775.1 Flavobacteriales bacterium
AGGACGTGCATATTATCAGGAAAAATTACGAAACCCGGCTGTCGCACGGCATTGCCAAGGGCGCCGAAAAGTGGATTTGCCTGCACGAACATCGCGATAGTTTGGCCACCATCGATCAATTGCGGCGACGGGGTTACCGGATTATTGCCACCACACCGCATACCGATGCCCGCTTTTTACCGGACTTCGATGCAAGCCGCAAAGCCGCTTTCTTTTTCGGTGTGGAAAAGGACGGACTGTCCGACATGGTGATGCAAAATGCCGATGAAATGCTCAAAATCCCCATGTACGGGTTTACCGAAAGTTTTAATATCAGTGTGGCGGCCGCCTTGATTTTGTATGAAGCCGTGCACAAGATGCGCCAAGCGGATGTTGATTGGCACCTGTCACCCGACGAGCAAAATATGCTCTATCAAATGTGGTTGGAAAAAACCATCAAAAGCATTGATAGTATCCGGGAAAAATATTTCAATGATAAATAATTAGTAAAATTTTATTACACATCTTTTATAATTTTTAGGAATTAATGATGGATTGATGATAGTTGGATTAAATTTTCGTCACATCACTTTTCTGCTATGGAAATTACATATAATTTAATAAACCGATGCTATATTTGTAATATAAAAATTCGTATATTTGTATTTGGAAAATTACAATAAATTCTACGGCCATGTTAAAATTTCCTTGGAACAAGAAAGCCAAGAATCTTAACGAAAAGAAAGCGGTGCAGACCCAAGGCGAAGGAAAACCCGAACGGGTGCCTTACACCTTGGACGAAGTGGATGATTTGATTCAAAAATACAATGCCCGTGGCAAGGAAGCGTCCTTGCGCAAAAAAGCGGGGAGAACCAACGGTAAAGCATCTTTCGATGCAACCAAGGAAAAACTAACCGTCAAACGTCAACCCGATTGGCGGCCCGTTAGCAAGGCCGAAAAACAAGCGGAATCAAACCGGGCAGCCGAAACCATAACTGCCAAAACGGAAATTGCACAACAAGAAAAACCCCTTAATGATCCTACGGAAACAATCGTTCCCGAACAGGATACCTCGGATGAAAAAGTCGTCGGAACGCAGGTTTGGGAAAATGAAGTCGCGGAAGCCGAACCCGTAGCCGAACCGGATTCCGTGAAACCGGAACAAGTAACGGAAGAATCCCCGGACGAATCCGTAGCATCAACCGGTGAGGCCGTCAAAGAACAAGCCGTTGACGAACAAATCAAAGAAAAAATCGAAAACGGCGAACACATCGTGTTTTTCGAAGGGGAGGAAACCGAACCCGAATGGGATGTAATAGAAGAACATCATCCGCAATTGGAAGCCCTGGCCGAGTGGGTCAAAAATAAATTGTTCGAATCCCTCTGGGGTCTGTTCATTTCGGACTTGAACGGCGAAAAAATTTATGCCCGTTACGGTTTCCAAAACACCGATCTGAAAAACCTACTGTTGATTCCTCCCGTAGTGGATGCCGAGCTTCAAAACGATTTGCAGCAGGGCAAAGTGCGTGAATCCCTTTTCCGCACCGAACGAAATAAAATGCTCTACTACATGGAATTTTCCGATTTTCGCATTGCGCTTTTCCTCGACGAAGAAAAACTCAATATGGGCATGCTGTTCAGCATCGTTAAGCCCGCTATCGAAGCGCGAATCAAAGAAATCGCCCCGATCGACTAAGCCCTTTTTTCGCTTATTTTTTTCCAAAAAATATCCGCCGCCTCGTGCGGCGTTTTTTTTCCGGCCAAAACATCGGCACGCAATTGTTCGGATAATTTTTGCAAAGCGTTGTCGTGACGGATATGTTGCCGGAAAAGTTCGTCCAAATGTTCGTCGAACCAAAACTCGGCCTGCCGGCGGCGTTTGGCTTCCAAGTGTCCGCTTTCACGTCCCCGGGCATAAAAATTTTCCAAGTATTCGATAACCTTATCGATATTTTTGCCCTTCAACGCACTGACGGTCATTACTTCGGTTTGTTCATTGGGACGCGAACCGAAGTAATGCAAGGCGGTTTGGAACATCCTTGCCGCCTGTTCGGCTTGTTTTTCCAATTCCCCGTCGGCTTTGTTGATCAAAATCAGGTCGGCCATTTCCATAATGCCACGTTTGATGCCTTGGAGTTCATCGCCGGCGCCGGGAATTTTGAGCAGAATCAAAATATCGGTCAGGTGCCACACATAGGTTTCGCCTTGGCCTGCTCCTACGGTTTCGACGATAATGCGGTCGAAGCCGGCCGCTTCGCAAAGCAATATCGCCTCGCGCGTATGCCGGGCCACACCGCCGCCGAAATCACCGCTCGGGCTGGGACGGATAAAGGCCGCATCCAGGCGCGACAAATGTTCCATACGGGTTTTGTCCCCCAAAATACTTCCGCGATTCAAACTGCTCGAAGGATCCACCGCCAATACCGCAACCCGGTGGCCGCGTTCCACCCAAGCGGTTCCCAGGCGGTCGATAAAAGTGGATTTTCCCGCCCCCGGTACACCCGTAATGCCCGTGCGCAAGCTATTTCCCGTATGCGGCAAAATCCGCCGGATGACTTCACCGGCCATTTGCCTGTGTTCGGGCTTACGGCTTTCCACAAGTGTAAGCGCACGGCTCAGGGCCAAGCGGTCGCCCGACAAAATTTGCCGGGCCAAATCATCGGGCGCAGGCAAAGTTTTGCGAAACGCAGCCACCTTGCCGGACAAACCGGGATGCAAATGACGGGATTTTTTCAAAACGCCGGTTTTGGATTGACAAAGGTAAATTTCCGAAAAAACCGTCAATGCCGCAAATCCGTCCCGCGGTTTTCCTCGCGCTTGCGTATCTTTGTGCCAAAAGTTTCCTATGGCTTCCATGGAATTGATGGCCCCGGCCGGAAGTTTCGAGAGTTTACAGGCGGCCCTGGACAACGGTGCCGATTCGGTGTATTTCGGCGTGGAACAGCTCAACATGCGGGCCCGTTCGTCTATCAATTTCCGCACCGACGACCTGCCCGAAGTGGTACGACGCACGCATGAGGCCGGCGCCCGTGCTTACCT
This sequence comes from Flavobacteriales bacterium, assembly GCA_015494775.1. Taxonomy (GTDB): domain Bacteria; phylum Bacteroidota; class Bacteroidia; order Flavobacteriales; family Flavobacteriaceae; genus JAADED01. The sequence continues at coordinate 3,019 of WGAP01000058.1, forward strand.
GACGCTCAACACCGTGCTCTACGACCACGATATTCTCGTGGCGCGCCGGCTCATTGACGCCGCGCGCAAGACCGGTGTTGATGCGGTTATTGTTTCCGACCAAGCGGCCATTTTTATGGCCCGCGAGGCCGGCATGGAAGTGCATATTTCCACCCAGCTCAACGTTACCAACATCGAAACGCTCAAATTCTACGCCCGGTTTGCCGACACCATCGTATTGAGCCG
>WGAP01000059.1 GCA_015494775.1 Flavobacteriales bacterium
CCAAGTCCGAACAATTATTAATGACGTTAAGAGCCAAAGCCGTGGCCAAGGCCAAGCGTATTGCCGAAAAAATGGTTGAACCTTTGCATCAGAAAATAGGGAAAGCCATCTACATTACCGATGTTGTTATCGATAACGAATCGATTGCCCGGGCACTTAGCGGAAGGGTAGCCGGTTTGAGCGGAGGAATAAGAGGAGTTTTATCATACGATCAACGGGCGGAAGAAGAAGAAATATTAGAATTTAAAAAAATAAAGTTTGCGGTAGCGGTCAATGTAATATTTGTTATTACATAAAATTCCGCCCCGGAGCATTTGTCCGGACTAATACCTTATGGTAACCCGCCGGCGCGTTACTTTGATATACGCCCGTTTGCCGAAAGGCAATGCATAGTTTTTGACCACGTGTCCGGCCGGAAATCCGAATACCACCGGGTAGCCCTTACCGCGGGTATGTTTGAGTATCATTTGGCGAATGTCTTCGCCGAAGGCATCATTGCCGCGCTTGGCCGAAAAATCGCCTACCAACAGGCCGGCCAAATGGTCGAAATAGCCGGCGCGGGCCAGGGCATAGAGCAGGCGGTCATATACATAAGGGTATTCATCCACATCTTCCAGGAAAAGGATTTTTCCGCGCGTGTCCAATTGCTGCGGCGAGCCCAATAAACTCACTAGCATACTCAAATTGCCGCCGATCAATTCGCCTTCGCCTTCGCCACGGATATTGGCCGTATCGGCCGGGATGCGAAAGGTCAATTGCTTGCCGAACATCAGGTTTTTGAGCGTTACCAAGGCCGGTTTGCGTCTGGGCGTGGGATGGGTCAAACTGATGGGCATAATGCCATGGATAGACGCATAACCGTTGACATACAGCGCATTGAGCAAAACCGTAATGTCCGAAAAACCGATGAGCCATTTGGGATGCTTTTCAAATCCCGACCAATCGATACCGTCCAGGATGCGCACGCTGCCGTAGCCGCCCCGGGCCGCCCAAACGGCCTTGACCGAAGGGTCGTCCAGGGCCGCTTGCAAATCGGCCAACCTTTCGGCATCGGTGCCGGCAAAATTAAAATGGCGGGCAAACAAATGCGGGCCGTGCACCGGCACCAAATGCCAGGCGCGCAGGAGCGAGTCGGCCCGTTCGACGTAGCCGTTCCGGTCGCTCACATAGCCGGCCGGTGCCACAATCATCACGGTGTCGCCAGGTTGCAAGGCCGGCGGAACGATGATGCTGTCGCGGGTTGCCGCGGGCGCAGTTACCGGATAATCGCTGACGCTGATACGTTCATGGGCGCCGCAAGCAACGAGCATCCAAAGCAATGCCGAAATTCCCCCGAGGGCAAGCATCCGTTTCATAACGAACTTTTTACGGCATAAAGGTAGCAAAAAGCGCTAAATACCACCGGTCTTTTCATTGGTTTTTTGGGCGTTCCGCAAGCCGGCGGCTTCCTTGTGCCGGCAACCGAGTCTGCGCCTTGTCTTGCTTCACGGGCTCCAAAGCCCTTTGCCGACTCGCTTCGCTCGGCGGCTGCGGTCTTCTTCGCCTGCTCCGGGAACCTGCGCTTTTTATTAAAAATAAATCGCAAATCATTGAAAATCAATTCAAAATTAAAAATTAAAAATTCATAATTAATCCGCGCTTGTTTCCCTTCGCCCTTCGCGAGCCCTGACGGTCTCGCTCCGGCGCTCCGGCAGCCCTATGGTCTGCCTTCGCGTGCTGCGGAGCCCTGACGGTCTCCTTGCGGGCCTCGGAACCCTTCGGTTTCCTCGGCGGTTCCGGATATTGCTTTGCAATGTGCGGGACAGCATGCGGAAACCTGCGATTTCCGCAAACACACGCCGGCGGCCGTGCTTTGTCGCCGCAACCGAAAGTATTCGGAATGATTCCGTAAAAGGAGCGGAGGCCCCGGTCCGTTAATCTTGCCCGGCCAAGCGGTCCAACACGTAAACAATCAATTCGTCGATTACCTTGTAGGGGTCTTTGGTAAAGGTCAAATTGGCGCGGTTGGCAATGATGGCATTCATGGAACAGGCATGATGGCCCAGCAGTTTGGCCAGTCCGTAGATGGCGGCCGTTTCCATTTCGAAATTGGTGATTTTCAATCCGTTGTAGGAGAAACTTTCCAATTTTTCGTTCATCTTGGGGTCGGCCAGGGGCAGGCGCAGGATGCGTCCTTGGGGCCCATAGAAACCAACGGCCGTGGCGGTAATGCCTTCAAAAACGCGCCGGCCGCGTAATTTTTCGGTCAGCTCGGGGCTATTGGCCACAAAGTAAGGTTTGGCCGCTTCGGGGTTCCAACGGGTATGTTCCAAGAAAGCTTGTTCCATGGCCGTGTCGCGCACGTGGCGGGCATCGTAGAAATGCAGCATGCCGTCCAAGCCCAAACCGTAGCGGCCCATGACGAAGCTGTCCACGGGAATGTCGGCATGCAAGGAGCCCGATGTGCCCACACGCACAATGTTGAGCGAAGTAAGCCGGTCTTTGACGCGCCGGTTTTTCAGGTCGATATTGACCAGGGCATCCAGTTCGTTGAGCACGATGTCGATATTGTCGGGACCGATGCCCGTGCTGATGGCCGTCATGCGGCGGCCTTTGTAGGTTCCGGTGATGGTGTGGAATTCGCGTTTTTGGGTTTCGAATTCGATGCTGTCGAAATGTTTGGCCACGCGGTCCACGCGTTTGGGGTCGCCCATGGTGATGATGTCGCGGGCGATATTTTCGGGATGCAGGTTCAGGTGATATACACTTCCGTCGGGGTTCAACACCAATTCCGATGCGCCGATCTGTTTCATAATCCTGTGTTTTGGTTTTTGGGAAAAGTAAAGTTAGGCAAAATCCTTGAATATGGCCTTTGGAGCTTGGGTTGTTATTCCGCGCCAGGGATGGGAGCGGTATGAGCCGCCGGCGGTGCCGATGGTTTTCCGCCCGGCGGAGGCGACCAGCAGGAAGCCCCACGCACGGGCGGGCGCGGGCGCGCATGCCGCGCGCCCGCGCAAAACCACGGCATCCGCCAAGGCGAATATGAGCGGACAGCCCGGCGGCTGCGACGTGAGGAAACGTGCCCGGCAAGGGCGTTCCGCCGTCCCGAAGACGGGCACGTGGCCCCGCCGCGGCGCCGAAGGCGCCGGCGAATTGCCAAAGGCAAGTCGCGCGGGCATTCGCCCGCCGGCGGGGCCCCGAACGTGAGCGGCCGGGCGCCCTAAAAAAGAAAAACGCCCCGGAAAAGGGACGTTTTATCGTAGCGATTGGCGGAGTGTTGTCAGGCCTTTTCTTCGTGGCCGACCAATTTGTCCAGCGCGCGCGTAAACACGTCGAGCGGGGCCACACCCACCTGACGTCCGATGGGTTCGCCGTTTTGGAATACGAGCACGGTGGGGATGTTGCGCACGCCGTATTTGGCGGCATATTGTTGTTCGTGATCCACATCCACTTTGGCCACTTTGATTTTGTCGCCGTAACGTTCTTCCAACTGCTCCATAATGGGAGCAATCATGCGGCAAGGTCCGCACCAAACGGCCCAGAAGTCCACAACAACGGGCACTTTGGATTGAAGCACTTCCTTTTCGAACGTGGCATCGGTAACTACTACGGGCATAATTACGGGGTTTTAGAAATTCGCGTGCAAAGTTACGTAAAATATTTCATTCGGCACTGCGGATAGGTTATGTTATATTGAAATCCAAATCGCTTATGGCGCGTAGTTCTTCGATCAATTCCTTGCTGATATTCACGTGCAAGCCGGAGTCCAAAAGCACCGAAAATCCGTCGGTGTGGGAATACATTTTGATTTTCACTTTCTTCTTGCCCTTGTGGCGTTGGATCAAAGCGGTCAAACGGTCCACCAATTCGGTATTGAGTCTCAATTCGTCCAATTCCAAGATCAGGGAGTTGAAGTTTTTTTCCAGCACATCGTAGAGCGGCATCACGTTTACGAGTTCCAATTGGTGGGTTTGCCTTCGGGGATTGAAAGAAATTTTGGCTTTGACGGCCAACATTTTTTTGGGTTCCAGGTAGGGCCGTGTTTCCAAAAAGACTTTCCCGAAAACGCCCAATTCGTAAGTCCCTTCGAAATCTTCGAGGGTTACAAAGCCGAATTCCCTGCCGTCCTTGGTGGTCAGTTCGCGTTTGTCCTTGACAATTCCGTACATTTTGATGGTTCGTCCCAGGTAGGTTTTGGCCTTGGCCAGGGTCATGATGTTTTCGTTGTCCTTTTCCTTGTGCCGGACGACCAATTCGTCGTCGTCGTAGTCGAAATGGACTTCGTCGTCCGCTTCGTTGTCGTCGAATTCGTCTTCGGCGGTATTGTCCAGGGGCACATCGCGTTTTTCGTTGAGCGCACGAAGCACGGCGTTAATGGTTTTGCTTTCTTCGCCTTTGAAGTATTGAAGCGTAGTGAAGAATTGGTCAAGCGGATGCCCCGAAATGTAAAAACCCACCAAATCGCGTTCGCGGTCCAGCAAGTCCAGGGTGGACCATCCGATTTCGCAATCGGGAACCTTGGGTTTTTCCAATTCCACACCGCCCACATCATCAAACAAAGTGGCTCCGCCCAGGGCGTTTTGTTTGTATTTTTGGCCGTAATAGAGCAATTTTTTGATAAAATTCTGTTCCTTTTTGTCCTGGCAAAAATAAACCGCCCTGTCGATGCCGAAGCGATCCAATCCGCCCGAAAGCACCAGGGCTTCCATGACGCGTGCGTTGACGGCGCGCGAATCGAGGCGTTCCACAAAGTCGTAAATATCCTTGTAGGGGCCGTTTTTTTCGCGTTCGGCAATGATGGATTCGGCGGCTTTGACACCCACGCCCTTGATGGCCGACAAGCCGAAACGGATGTTCCCTTCGGCATTGACGGTAAACTGCAAACCCGATTCGTTGACATCGGGCGGAAGGACGCGGATGTTCCACTGGCGGGCGTCTTGGATAAATTTGGTTACCTTTTCGATGCTGCCCAAGTGGTTGGAAAGCGAAGCGGCAAAAAATTCGGCCGGATAATTGGCTTTCAAATAGGCCGTGTGATAGGCCAATACGGCATAACTGACGGCGTGCGAGCGGTTGAAGGCATAGGAAGCAAAGGCCTCCCAATCTTTCCAGATTTTTTCCAACACCTTCACCGGATAACCTTTGGCCTTGGCGTTTTCGATGAATTTGGGATACATTTTGTCCAAATCCTTCTTTTTCTTCTTACCCATGGCCTTGCGCAAGTGGTCGGCTTCGGCACCGGAAAAGTCGGCCAGTTTTTGGGAGAGCAACATCACTTGCTCCTGGTAAATGGTAATGCCGTAAGTGGCTTTGAGGTATTCTTCCATCTCAGGCAAATCGTAGGTAACCTCTTCGAGCCCGTGTTTGCGCCGGATGTAGGACGGAATTTTTTCCATGGGCCCGGGGCGGTAAAGGGCCACCATGGCCACAATGTCCTCGAAGTCCGAGGGTTTGAGGGCTTTGAGGTTTTTGCGCATGCCCGCCGATTCCAGCTGAAAAACGCCGACGGTTTGTCCGTCTTGCAGCAATTTGTAGGTTTTGGGGTCGTCGAAACCCAAGGTGTCCAAATCTATCGTTACGCCGTGGCGTTGTTTGATCAAATCCAAGGTATCCTTGACGATGGTCAGCGTGCGGATTGCCAGAAAGTCCATTTTGAGCAATCCGGCGCTTTCGACCACCCTGGCGTCGAATTGGGTAACCAAAAGGTCGGTTTTGTTGAGCTTGGTTACGGGAATTAAATCCACCAAGGGCTGCGGCGCGATGATGTATCCGCAGGCATGCAAACTGCGGTTGCGAATGGCACCTTCCACGGTGGCCGCTATTTCCACGCCGTGGCGCAGTTTTTCGTTATTCTCGATAATTTCCTTGAATTTTTTGGCCTTATCCAAGGTGTCGCCGCGCAGGCCGCGGGCACGCAGTTCCTCTACGGGCGTATGCAACAAATCTTTGAGGGCAATATCGGCCAGTTTGGACAGCCGGTTGGCATCGCTCAGCGGTAAATCCAGCACGCGGAATGTGTCGCGGATGGCGCTTTTGTCTTTGATATAACCGTAGGTTATGATGTGGGCCACATTGTCTTTGCCGTATTTATCCACGGCATATTGGACGATTTTGTTCCGGCCGATATCGTCGAAGTCCATATCGATATCGGGCATGGTATTACGTTCGGGGTTAAGGAAGCGTTCGAACAGCAGGTCGTATTTGATGGGGTCCACATTGGTAATGCCCAACGTGTAGGACACGGCCGAGCCGGCGGCCGAACCGCGTCCGGCACCCACCACGATGCCCATTTCGCGGGCTTTGTTGATCACATCCCAAACGATGAGGAAATAACCGGTAAAGCCCATGGATTCAATAACGCCCAATTCGTATTCCAGGCGTTGGCGCTTACGTTCGTCCAAATCCTCTCCCCAACGGCGCCGGGCGCCTTCCCAAACCAAGTGGCGCAGGTATTTTTTCTGGGCCTCCTCGCTGCGGGTATCGCCGTCCACGGCAAATTCGTCGGGCACTTCGAAAACGGGGACCACGATGGGGTGCGCCAACGAATAATATTCCACCTTGCCCAAAATTTCACGGATATTGTCGATGGCATCGGGAAAATCGCGACCGAAAAGTTCGTGCATTTGCGCGGGTGTTTTCAGGTAAAATTCCCGGTTGGGCAAGGCATAGCGGTGATCCCGTCCCCGTCCTACGGGTTGATGTATTTTTTTGCCGTCGCGGATACACAAAAGCACTTCCTGGACGGTGGCATCTTCGGGTTTGATGTAATACACTTCGTTGGCGGCCACCAATTTCACCTTATGCTTGTCGGCCAAAAGCCGGAGACTTTTGTTCAAGGATTCCTCGGTATCCAAACCGTGCCGCAGGACTTCCAGGTAAAAATCCTCACCGAAAATATCCAACCATTCCTTCAATTTTTCCTCGGCTTGGGCTTGGCCCACGTTAAGGATAAAATGAGCGATTTCGCCGTTCATACCGCCCGAAACGGCAATTATTCCTTCGCGGTATTGCCGTAGCAAATCCTTGTCCACCCGCGGGTTGTAGTAGTAACCCTCGGTGTTGGCAATGGAAACCAATTTGACCAAATTATGGTATCCGGTTTTGTTTTTGGCCAATAAAAGTACCGCATGGCCTTTGTCATCGGGATTACGTTCGCGGTGGTTGTTGCACACCAGAAGTTCCACGCCGATAACGGGCTTGATTTTCCGTTCCGCGTCTTCCACCGACTTGTTGTATTGGTCAACGGCCCGCCAAAACTCAAAGGCGCCCATCATGTTGCCCTTGTCGGTCAGGGCAACGGCCGGCATGCCGGCGTCGGCCACCGCTTTGACCAACTCGTCGAATTTGACCGTGGATTCCAAAATGCTGAATTGGCTGTAAAGGTGCAGGTGGGCAAAATTATCCCAATGGCCGGTGGCCGTTTCGGCCGGTTCTTCTTCGCCGGTTTTTTCGGTTTCGAGCTGTTGCGAAGCATGTTTCAAGCTTCGGTGGGTGAGCCCGTAGGGCGGGAATACATCGGGATAGCGTTCGCGGAATGCTTGCAGGAATTCCACATCGCGGCCGAAGGTTCCGGGTTCGATAATCCCGATGCGTATCAGCTCGAAAAACGCCCTTGCGGTAGCTTCCACATCGGCGGCGGCGTTGTGGGCTTCGGCAAAATCCTCGCCGAACAGGAATTGATACAATTCGCCCAGCTTGGGCAGTTTGAATCCGCCTTTGCGTTTGATGCCTACCAACCGGGCCGTATGTTCGGTCATGGTGTCCAATACGGGCAGCGTTTCCAAATGGAGATAAGCTTCCTCGTGTCCGGCCCGTTGCATTTCGGCGCCCACGACGCCCAGGTCGAATGCCAGGTTATGACCCACCAAAAAAGCCGTCTTGCCCAAGGCCTGCTCAAACCGGCCGAGCGCGTCGTCCAGCGGAATGCCTTCGGCCCGGGCCAGTTCCGTGCTGATGCCGTGAACCTGTTGGGCATTGAAAGGAATATCAAATCCGTCGGGACGGACAAGCACATCGCCCCTGTCGATGATTTGGCCCCACTCGTCGTGAAGTTGCCAGGCCAATTGTACCATCCGCGGCCAATGCTCGGGATGGGATTCGGGCAAATCCTTGCGTGTAAGCCCTGTGGTTTCGGTGTCGAATACAAGAAACATAAACAAGTGATTTAAAAAGGGTTAATAAAAAAACCGGCCGGCCGAAATGACATTGTAAAGGTAATCAAAAGCCCGTAAATTTGAAATCGATTTATGAAAAACCGGCTTCGAGCCGTGAAAAATCCGCCTATTGCTTCCGTAAATTTTACAGGCCGTCATTTTTCAACAATTGGTAACAAAAACGAATTTGCAGGATAACGGACAAAACGCTTCTTTCGTTTGACCATCGACCCCTTTGGTGCCATGGCCGATTAATTCACCTCTTTATTCCGTTATGTTTGTTTTCTCAACCGGCGATTATCGCCTTTATTTAATCATTATGAAAAAATTACTCCTCCTTTTTGTTCTTATGTCCTCATCCGGCTTGTCCGCCCAGCTGACTTATGTGCCGGATGATCAATTTGAAAATTACCTGGAAACCCACAGTGCCAACGGAAACCCCGTTTCGATAGGCGATGTCAATAGTATGGGCGACGGCTTGATGAACGACACGATTCCGACCCATAAAATCAACACGCTTACCTACCTGAATGTCAGCAGCCGGAACATTGCCGACCTTACCGGCATCGAAGATTTTGTCGCCTTGCAAAATCTGGATTGTTCCCTTAACCAATTAAGCACTTTAAATCTAAGTCAGAATACCGCCTTGACCGATTTGAATTGCCGGTATAATCAATTGAGCACGCTGGATTTGAGTCAGAATACCGCTTTGGTAAATCTGAATTGTAATCATAACCAACTCACCACCTTGAATGTGAGTCAAAATACCGCTTTGGTAAATCTGCTTTGTAATTTCAACCAACTTACCGCCTTGGATGTAAGCCAGAATGCCGCACTGAACCAATTGTTTTGCAATTATAATCAACTTACCGACTTGGATGTTAGTCATAACCCGGCGCTGTCCACACTCATTTGCAATAACAACCAATTGACCGCCTTGAACACCGACGACGGTTTTTCTTTGTTGGTGCTACATTGTGAACATAATCATTTGACCGCCCTGAATACGGATCATAACGAAAATCTTATTTCGCTTTATTGTTTTTCGAACCAAATCACCACATTGGACCTTAGCCATAATACCTCCCTTACCGGTTTGTATTGTATTTACAATCAATTGGACAGTTTGAATCTGCAAAACGGTAACAATGTGAATCTTGTTTATTTGAATGCCACCCACAACCCGAATTTAAGATGTGTTTATGTAAACGAACCGGGTTATATGAACAACCATTGGCCCAATGCCATCGACCATACGGCTACTTATGTGATGAACCAGGCCCAATGCGCGGCCTTTGTGGATGTGGAATCCGATATTCGGGATTATTTCAGGATTTATTCCAATCCGGTACAAGATATGCTCCGATTACATGCCATTCGTAGCAGCCGTATGCAAATCACCGATTTTTCCGGAAAAATCCTATTGCAACGTGATTTGCAAGAAGGCGAAAATGCCATTCCGGTCGATCGTTTGCCCGCCGGTATTTATTTCCTATGCCTTATAAGTGGTGGTCAACATTTTGTAACCCGGCTAATTAAAAATTAAATCCAAAATAATTTCCATGAAAAAAGTCATACTAACATTGCTACTTGTTGCCGGCCTTTCGGCCGCCTGCGACAACGACAGCACCCCCGCCCCCAATGAAGACACTTGCAACTACGACGGATTGACCTACACGTTAAATCAAAACGCCTCTACGCAAACCCTGGTACCCGACAGCCAGCTTTCGGTACAATTGTTCACCGGCAACAACGGCCCCGACGGGCAGCCCGGTGTCGAAATTGTGGAAAACCAAAATTTCAGTTTTTTCTTTACCTCCGCGGTTATCCACGAAGGCCAAAGCGGCCCGGGACGTATCGTCCTCAACGGTACCGACACCTATCAGGTTACCGTTACCTGCCAACGGGCGGGCACACAAGCCGGACAAGAATTCCGTCTGGACGTTACCGGCAACGGTATCGAAGCCGAATTTTGCGTCCAAATCGACCAAGTATTATAAATCAACCCCAAAATCAGAATTATGCTTAAACCTTTGAAAACCTTCATTCCCGTGGCCTTGGCACTTTTGACCATGAGCATTATGTGCAACGGCCAAAAAGACCCCGAGCCCGAAACTTGCGATTATGCCGTACAATATAAACGCAACGGCCAATGGGTTCGAAAAACCGAAGCACAAGTTACGGCCGAAATTTGGCCTGCATCCTCCAACAATATCGGACGGAAGGTCTATGATATTTGGTCGGACCAAAATCCCGATTTTTATTTCCACAGTTCGGCCTCGGCCCAGGACGAAATGTCCGGGCTGGTAACCGATTGGTTGCAAACGACCGGATCACACCTGATTATCGACGGACAAGTTATCACCGGCCAGTTTACGTTTAAGGTATTGCAGGAAGCATCCGGCCAAGGCGATTTGGTCAAAATATCGTTTAGCGGAACCACCGCCGCCGGCGACCAAATTCAGGAAGGACTTATATGTACCCGCATCGATGAAATCCATTAAATTCCGCTAACTTTGTAACTAAAATTACCGAATGAAACCCCTGCTCCTTGTTGCTATTTTATATTTTGCAACAGGGAGTTTTTTATCCGCCCAAATCTACCGCCACCTGGACACCGACGACGGGCTACCCAGCGACCATGTGTATCGTACGGTGCAAGATTACCGCGGCTTTATTTGGATACTCACCGACAAAGGACTGGTCAAATACGACGGCCGCCACATGAAGGTATTTACGACCCGCAACGGACTGCCCGTCAATGATATTTGGGAAATTCGCTTTACGCCCGACGGGCGCACTTGGTATTTTTCCAAGGCGCGGGCTTTGGGATTTATCCGCAACGACAGCGTTTTCGCTTTTCCGGCATCGAATGCCCGAAAGGTGCTTTACCCGGGCAGTATCAATGTGGCGGATGATAGCATTGCTTTTCATTCGGGAAAAAATTATTTCGTATTTCAAAAAAATAAATGGTGGATTTATCCCAAAAAAAATCGTTGGATTCATTCGGCCGGGATGCGTTCGCTTTTTGTTTTTCATCCGCGTTGGCGTCAATTGGAACTAAGCAATGATACGCTTGTTATTTTGGACAAAAAATGGCAAGAAGTTCGGCTGTGGAAAAAGCACGGATGGTGGGAAAACGTACGCTATCGCGGTCAAATCAACGACAGTATATACTGTTGGTTGACCAACCGGTATGCCGTTTTCCTGAATCTCAATCGTTTGATTTTGTATAAAATTTCGTTTCCTCGCTCGGTCAAATTTCCCCGGTTTGTGTGGTCAAACGGACAAATTTTTATTAGCGGAAAAAAATATTTGGCCCGGTGGGACGGAAAAAAACATTTGCAGGAAATTGAACTTCATACCCCTTTCGATTTCCACAGTGCCATGATAGACCGCAGCGGCAATATTTGGTTTTCGGTCTTTAACGACGGCGTGTATATGCTGCCGGCCAACATGCGTTTTGTCCGCCACCGGCTGCCGGGTTACAAAACGGGTAAACTCACCCGCATTTCCGACGGGCTTTATCTCAATGTTTTCAATAGCGGATTTTATCGTTACGATAGCATTTCCAAGGATTTCAAACCCTACATTCCGGTAAAGGATTTTATTTTCAATGTGGTGGAAATACCGCAACTGAAACGCAGCTTTTTCATTGCCGACCGCAAGCTTTTTGTGCGCAACCGAAAAGGAATAACAATTTTCGACAACGGCTATCACAATCTACGCAAGGCCGTGGACCTTCAATGGTGGCATGGCGGCCTTTATACGTTTAAGTCCTATGCCTTTGCCCGCATACGGCCCGACGATATGAAACCGCTAAAAGAATATCCGTTTATCGGCATACGCGATTTGTTTGTTTTTCGCGATACGTTCCTCATGGCCACTTCGGGTGGTGTTTACCAATTCGACGGCGATAGTCTGCGGCCTTATTTGAACGACTTTACCTATCCCGTGCTTACGTTGTCGGAATACAAAGGAAATTTGCTCGTTTGCACCGACGGTTTCGGATGTTTTATGGTTCGGAACGGAAAACCCTTGCTGCTGGAACATACCGATTATTTGTCGGTTCAGTCGGGTTTTGTGCATGGCGATGAACTTTTTTTGGCCACAAGCAAGGGCGTGTATCGCTACGGGCCGGGCCGGGCCGGACCGCGGCTCAGGGCGGTCTATACCCGATTTCACGGACTGGCTTCCACGCTCGTTCGCGATGTTTATGTTACCGGAAATGAACTTATCGCTACGGGAAACAAAGGCGTGAGCATCATTCCGCTCGACAAACTGTCTCCGCCTTCGCAATTGGTGGATTTGTACTGGGAAAACGTCCGGGCCGGCGGGAAATCCATCCGTTCCGGCGCTTCGGTTTCCTATCGCAAAGGTCTGCAACTGACCGCCCGCGTGGGAATGATTGATTTTTCGGGCGAAAAAACGCCCCGGTACGCCTACCGCTTGCTTCCACTCCAAAACCGTTGGATGCAAACAAGCGGCGAACGGCTCACTTTCTCCCAATTGCCCCCGGGCGATTACCGCCTGCAAATCCACAAGGGAAACAAACAAAAGGAATTCCTTTTTTCGATCGCGCCGCTATGGTGGCAACGCACCGGAACGCGCATCGCCGGGTTGCTCCTTTTCAGCATACTGGTCGGTTGGGCTGTTTGGCGCGTGGCCCGGCGCTATCAACGCGTTCAAACACGGCGATTGCTTCGCGAAAAACAACTGACCGAACTTCAACTCCGCGCCTTGCGCAGCCAAATGAATCCTCATTTTGTGTTTAACGCCCTGGCGGCCATTCAGAATTTTATCGGACAAAACGACATCAAAAACTCCAATCGTTATTTGGTCAAATTTTCCAAACTGGTTCGTCGTTTTTTCGAAATGTCGGTCATGGACGAAATCGGTTTGGACGAAGAAATACAATTGCTTCGCAATTATTTGGACATTGAACGCTTGCGTTTCGGACAGCGGTTTTCCTATTGTTTGGATATTGAAGCCGATATGGATACGTCCGCAATACGCATTCCCACCATGCTCCTGCAACCCGTGGTAGAAAATGCGTTGGTCCACGGGTTGTTCAACAAAGAAGGTGATGGCCGTTTATGTATCCGTTTCCGACGACCCTCACCCGATACGCTTGTGGTGGAAATCGAAGACGATGGCATCGGCATCCGGCAAAACCGCAAACAAAAAAACAAGCGCTACCGTTCGTCACAAATCCTGAAAAACCGCATCTATTTTCTCAACCAATCGGGCCAATGGAAAATCCGGTTCGACACCGTCGAAGCTTTCCCCGGCGAGCCCTATCCCGGAACCCTTGCCCGTTTCCAAATCACAAAGCTATGAATCAGATGAACCTTACCGCCGTGTTGGTGGACGACGAACAGTCCACCTTGCAGACCCTGGAACGTCAATTAAACGAACTTTTCCCCGCCTTGGGAATTGTGCGGACTTTTGACAAACCCGAAAAGGCGCTGTATTACCTGAATGAACCTGCAAACCAACCCGACATCCTGTTCCTCGACGTGCAAATGCCGCGGATGGACGGATTGGAACTCTTGGCCCGGCTGAACGAAATAAATTTCCAACTCGTCTTTGTAACCGCCCATCCGCAGTATGCTTTGGATGCCATCAAACACTCGGCGGTGGACTATATCCTCAAACCCATCGACCCCGACGACCTGCAAGCGGCCGTGGCCAAAGCCATGGAACGCATCCGCCAAAACCGCGAGCAGGAACAAACGCGCGAACTCATTGCCTTGCTGGGCGAAAACATCCGTGCTTCGGGCAAAATCATCGTGCCCACCGCCACCGGACTTTCGTTTATCCCGGTGGACGAAGTGCTCCACATCGAAGGCGCCGAGGGCTATACCAAATTCCACCTGACCGACGGCTCCGAGTTGCTCAGTTCCTATAACATCGGCAAGTTCGAAAAGAAATTGGACCAACGCATCTTTTTCAAATGCCACAAATCGCACATTATCAACATCCGCAAGGTGCGCAGTTTCGAGAACGAAGGTTACATTGTGCTGGAAGGCGACTATCGTGTGCCCATTTCCCGGGCCAACCGCAAATTTTTCCTGGATTTGTTCCAATAAAAAAACCGCCCCGTCGGGAGGCGGCGTTGAGTGGAGCCGGAGGGACTCGAACCCTCGTCCGGTCAGGCATTCGGCAGGTTTTCTACATGCTTAGTCCGCGTTTGGTTTTCATCCGGAAGCTGCCCGCGGACAGGCCACTTCCGGCTTAGCTCCTATGGGTTTCGGAACGGCTTAGGAGCGTCGCCGATCCTAGGTTTACTTTTACGGAGCCCCTGAACCGGATGCCGTAAACCAAGGCCTCCGAGGGACTTCTCGCCTTCCCGCCTTGCGGGAACGTTGGCCTCAATCCCTACTGTGCTTCGGGATTAGGC